>JADZDZ010000122.1 GCA_020850785.1 Candidatus Sumerlaeota bacterium
CGTTTCCGCCTCGTTGCGCGGAATGTCGTAAACGTAGTAGTCGAGGTTCCTGCCGATGAAGAGCACAAAAAATCCGAGGCCGAAGAGGCCGAACACGATGGAGGGGACGCCGGCCAGATTGTTGACGGCGGCGCGGGTGATGCGCGCGAAGAGGCCCCCCTTTGCGTACTCAACCATGTAGACGGCGCCGAAGACGCCAAGCGGGAGCGCCATGATGATCATGAAGAGAACGACGAAGACGGTTCCGAAGATCGCCGGGAAGACGCCCCCCTTCATCATGGCATCGCGCGGGGGCTGGCTGATGAATTCCCAATCAAGGCGCGGGGCGCCGTGCCAGATGGTGACGGCGACGATGTAAAGCAGCGCGATGAGCACCATGCCGGTGATGCCGCGCACGAGGCTTTCGAAGAGGAGCGCCCAAAGGGGGGCGCGGCTGCTGCTCTTCACGGCTTCGCGCGCGCGTTCGAGGAATGGTGGGGCGGCGGCGCTCATGAGCGGATGCGCTTCCGATATTTGTTCACGATAATTTCCACGACGACATTGAGGATGAACGTGAGCGTGACGAGGACGGCGCCGACAAGGAACAATGCGTGGGCGTGAAGGCCGCCCTGCTGCGCGGCGCCCATTTCCGATGCGATGGAAGCGGTCATGGTTCGCACGGGCTCGAAGGGGTTGAGCTTGATCATGGGGGCGTTGCCGGCGCACATGACGACGATCATGGTTTCGCCAAGCGCCCGGCCAAAGCCGAGGATGAGCGCGGCGAAAACGCCGGAGACTGCGGCGGGGAGCGTGACGCGCCAGGTCGTCTGCCAGCGCGTGGCGCCAACGGCGAGGCTGGCGGCGCGAAGTTCGTTGGGAACGGCGCGCAGGGCATCGTCAACGAGCGAGGCGATCACGGGGATGATGATGAAGCTGACGCCGACGGCGCCGATGAACATGTTCAGTGAGCGGCTGTAGAAGGGAATGTCCAGCCAGGGAAAGACTTCGCCGCCAAGCAGGGCGTGCACCGGCTCCGCGATCACCGCCAGCATGAAGAAGCCGATGACGACCGTGGGAATTCCAACGAGGATTTCAAGCATCGGCTTGATGATGTCGCGCGTGCGGCGGGAGGCGATCTCCGACAGGTAGATGCCGATGCCAATTCCGCAGATTGTGCTAATCAGGGCGGCGATGACGGCGATGCCGAAGGAACCCCACATGAGGGGAACGATGGAAAGCTTTGGCGCGTCGCTGACGGGTTGCCAGATGAAGTCGCGTTCCTGACCGACGACGTGTGTTGTGTCCGTGGCGGGATCGTACTTTGTGATGTCCGAGAGCGATGATATGAACTGCATGGGGCTGGCCATGCGGAGGGCGACAATGCCCTCCTTGAAGAGAAAAAGAAAGATAAGGGCAACGGCCACGGTGGACAACATGCCGCAGGCAAGGAGCAACCATTCGATGGTGCGCTCCTTTGCGCGAAAGTAGAGCGACACGGGACGGCGCAGTCGGGCACGCAGCGCCGCTGATGTTGCGCGAAATTCGGCGGAGTCGCGTGTGGCGGAGGCGCTCAAGGGGAATGCCCGCTATTTCGCATCGGATGACGCGAGCGGGATGTAGTCCATTTCGCCCACGATCTTCTGGCCTTCGGCGCTCATGGTCCAATCAAGGAAGTTCTTCACGTCGCCGGCGGCGGGTTCGCGGGTGTAGTATTGAAGCGGGCGGCTGATGGGATAAGCGCCGGACTGCACGACGTTGAAATCGACGCGGCTGCCATCGGCGGTGACGGGGAGGACGGCGGGCTTGTCCTTCGTTTCCTTCACGGCAAGCACGCGGATGTTTTTGTCGTGGACAAAATACGCGACGCCGCCGAAGCCGATGGCGTTCTTGTCGCTGGCGACGGTGTTCACGATGGCGGCGGTGGCGGCGAGGTAGCTGGTGTTCTTCGCGAAGTCGGCCTTTTGCAGGACGCGTTCCTTGAAGAAATCATAGGTGCCGCAGTTGGCCTCGCGACTGTAGGGGACGATGTCCGTTGCGGGAAGGGAGGGATCGATTTCGTTCCACTTTTTGACGGCGCCGGTGTAGATCGCCCGAAGCTGCGCGAGCGACACCTCCTTCATCGGGTTGTCCTTGTGGACGGCAATGGCGATGGCATCAAGAGCGGCGACGTGTTCCTGAGGATCGTAGCCGTTGTCCTGTGCCTTCTTGATTTCTTCGGGCTTAATCTTGCGGGAGGCTTGGGCGATTTCCACAAGGCCCTCGGTGATGTCCGAAATGCCGCGGCCCGATCCTCCGCCGGTGACGGAAATCTGCACGTTGGGGTGCTTTTTCATGTAATCTTCTGCGAATTTCTGCGTCAGCGAGAGCATCGTGTCGGAGCCGCTGATGGCGATGGAGGTGTTCTTCTGCGCATGGGCGACGGAAAGAAGCGCGATTGTCATCAGCAGGCAACCAAGCGCGTGGCGAAACTTCATGAAGGACGGTCCCGTTGGTGGATTCCCAAACTTTTCGATGGAAGGTCGCCTGCTTCCGAATAGGGGACAATTTATTATTGGCGAAGTGGCGCCGTGTGGTTCGTGGACCTGTTTATCAAAGGAGGGTGGGAATGGTCCATTTTTCCTTTGTGTTCGCAGGGGGTGCAGGGCTGTTATTGTCGGTCAGGGGTTTTTCAATACGGTGCGGGCAATGGTTTCGCGTTTCACGAAGGCTTCGGGCAGCTTGGATTCGATGACGTTTGGGGGCACCAATTTGCCGATGATTCCGCCGGGATGATTGAACTCCACAAGGTCCTCCACGCGGCATTCCTGCGCGGAGAGTGCCGTGAATTTCTGGCGGTGAACCCAGTGGGAAACGGGGCCCTTCAGCAGCACGTCAGCGAAAAGTTGGTCGGGGATGTAGTCGGTGACCTGAAACAGCCAGGTCATTTCGATGGGGACAAGGCGGGGACGCGCCATGAAGAGAATTCGCGACCCTGCCTTCAGAGGAAGTTCGCTGCTCTTGAGCCGCACGTTCAGCGATGCCGGAGCCATGCATGCAATGCAATCAGGGTCCGTAAAGTAGCGGAAGGCCGTCGTGACGGGGACGGCAAACTCCATCGAATGGGTGAATGTGTGGAGGCGGGGCATGGTTTGTTGCGCAATGCAGGCACGGGCATGTTTGCAGGCGATGGCCTTTGGGGCAAGGGAGCCGTGGGGTGTGGACCGTTTGCCATTGATACAGTTGCAAGGTTTGGGTATCCCAACCGGGCTGATAAAAGTCGTTTACGCGGTCATGGGTGAGGGTGGGAAATAACGCCTGTGCAAACAGGGACGGACGGATTGCATTCGGGAAATGAGTGACCAGTCGCAAAGCCAGCATACCCCCTCCTCGCCGTCGGACGATCCAAAGTCGCCGCCGTCGCAGCGAAGCTCGCGGATGATGCTTCGTCCGGGGATGGTGCTGGCGAATTCCTATGAAATAGAAAGTCAGTTGGGGGAGGGGGGCATGGCGATCGTGTACCGCGCCAACCAGAAGAGCCTGAATCGCCCCGTGGCGGTGAAGGCGCTGCATCCCAAGCTGTCGAAGGACCCGGAGTTCGTGAAGCGCTTCGAGGCCGAATCGGGAGTGCTGGCAACCATGTCCCATCCCAACGTGGTGAGCATCATCGACCGGGGGATGCAGGAACAGATTTACTATTTCGTGATGGAGTTCATCGACGGCGAGAGCCTCGATGACAAGATCATCGAGAACAAACTGAACACGCAGCATTGGCGCGAGGTGATCAACGCGTGCGGTGACGCGCTCGACTACATCCACAAGCGCGGCATGGTGCATCGGGACATCAAGCCCTCGAATATCATGATCACCGGGGATGGACGGGTGAAGCTGGCGGACTTCGGCATCGCGCACATCATTTCGGGCGACAACTCCATGGACCTTTCGACGTCGAGCCGCCAGATCGGGACGACGCACTACATGGCGCCGGAGCAGATCAGCGATGCGGCCAATGTGGACCATCGCGCGGACATCTATTCGCTGGCGGTGGCGTTCTACAAGATGATGACGCGGAAAATGGCGATCGGGGAGTTTCCCGCGCCGTCGCTGGTGAACACGGAAATTCCCGTGGCGGTGGATGCGGTGATCTATCAGGCGCTGGCGCCGGACCGCGACGAACGCTATTCGTCCGTGCGGGAATTTTGCGATCAATTGCTGCGGGCATTGAAGGATACGAGCCTGAACATTTCGGCGATCCTGAATGTGCGCGGGAACACGAGTTCGCTGTACACGGGGGTCGATTTCACGGCATCGGCCCCGGCGGGAAACACGGAAAAGAAGCCAAAGACGGGCTCCTATCCGCCGAGCGTGGCGGCAACGGTGAAGCCGAAGATGCTGACGCCGGCGCCGGTGAAGGGAATGCCACCAGCAGGTCAGGCCGGTTCCTGGAACAAGGGCGCGATGAACAAGAACCTGACGCCGATGCCGATTTCGCGCATGGACCGCTCACCGGCGTCCGATTCATCCGGGAAGAAGCTGCCGATGGGGGTGATCATCGCCGCGGCGCTCTCGGTGCTGGTCGTCATCGCGATTGTGGTGTATGTTGCTTCAAAATTCATCTAGGACAAACTTCATGAAAAGTAAGTCGCTTTTTGTGGTGATGGCGTTGTTGTCGGCCGTGGGCTGCGGCGGGAAGAAGAAGCCGGACGTGGCGGCGCAAAGCGCGGATGATCCGTCGCAGTACAAACTGGTGGCGACGACGTCGGCGGTGCGAATCAACAATGACAATGACAAGAGTTTCACGGAGCCGCGCGTCTATGATCGTTCAAACGTGGGGTTCCACGCACGCGGGGAGGCGAACGTTCTGGTGATTTCCGTGCGCAACAAGGGGGACATGGACCTGACGATCTATCCGCAGGATTTTGCGCTGATCACGGGGCCGGACCGCCGACGCGACCTGATGGTGGTGAATCCCGTCAGCGCGGATGTTTCGCAGTTCACGAACGTGACGCTTCGTCCGAATGACCGCGCGGTGATCAACCTGCCGATCAAACTGTTCAGCAACCTGAAGGGAATGCGCATGGTGTACAACAATCCACGACAGAACATCATGTGCTTTGTGGATGTGGAGTGAGGGAGGGAATGGGTGGGAGGGAATGGGGAATAGGGAGTGGGGAATGGAAGCGCCGTTGCTTTTTTCGTGGCGAGGGCGTCCCGCCCTCGCATGGGTGGGCGACTACGCAAACTCGGAAAACGCCATGAGGCAATTGAACCGAGAATTCAAAATGTATATACAAAGAGACGGACAAGATGGACGAGAGTGGGCATTCTTGTCCAACTGGTCCATCTCGTTGTCAAAACCGCATTAGAGCATTTTCCGGAATTTCGTAGCCAACCAGAGATTGCGCGGGCGGGACGCCAATGCCACTGAAAAAAGCGTGCTCAAATCTCAAAATGGCCAGGTCATTCTGAGTAATGCCATAAATCATTTTCACCATCGTGCTGTTCAGAAAGCGGCGCCGAAATTAGCAAAAATAAGAAGAGGCGCTGGGTGTCCAGCGCCTCTTCAATGTGTGGATCGTGGTGTGATTACTTGTTTGCGGGGTCTGCGGGGGCCGCAGGGCTCTTCAGCACTTCGAGCAATTCAACTTCGAAGATGAGCGCGGAGTTGGGCTGAATGTCTGATCCGGTGCCGCGCTCGCCGTAGGCGAGGTCCGGCGGGATGAAGAGCTGCCACTTGTCGCCGGGCTTCATGAGCTGAAGCGCTTCCGTCCAGCCCTTGATCACTTGACCGACGCCGAATTCGGCGGGGCCGCCGTGCTTCTCCGAGCTGTCGAATTCCGTCCCGTCAATGAGCGTGCCGCGGTAGTTGACTTTCACCCTGTCTTCCTTGGCGGGGCTCTTGCCGGCGGCGTCGCCGCTCTTGATCACCTTGTATTGCAGGCCGGAGGCGGTTGTGGTGATGCCTTCCTTGGTCTTGTTTTCTTCGAGGAACTTCTTGGCGGCGGCAAGGTTGTCCGCCTTCTGCTTGTTGACCTTGGCCAACTGGCGCTGCTGCGAATCGGAGCGCATCTTGTCGAGGATGGTCTTTTGTTCGTCCTCGGTGAACTTGATGGGTGTTCCCCCAAGGCAATCGGCGACACCCTTGCCGAATTCGGCGGTGTCGAGTTCCATGCCGTCATCCTTGAATTCGCGCGAGACCATGACGCCGGCGCCGTAGCTGGCTTGCTTGGCATCATGCTTGTCGGCGAGTCCGGCCTTGAAGCCCTCGGTGAAGGCTGCGGCATCAAGGTCCTTCTGCTGACGCTTGATCTGTTCTGCGATCTTGTAGCCGAGCAGGTAACCCTGATTGGCGGCGGCGTTCTCGCCGACATTGGCCGCGGCAGCCGGTGCGGCGGCGGGTTGGTCCTGCGCGTTCACAACGACTGCGCACGCAAGCATCGCTGCCAGCGCAATCTGGCGGTACATTGTTTTCATGGAATAGCCTTTCATTGGTAGTGGGGGAATGTGTGAGGGTGGCTGCATCGCCACAAGCCCATTCAAGCGCGGGGATTGGCGCGCAGGATGGTCGTGCGTTCGAAGCTGAGGATGGCAAGGGTGATGAAGGTGACGGTCGCAACGCCGAGGGGGAGAATAAAGCCAGCAGTCGCAAAGCTCTTGATGAATGTGGCGAGGGCTGCGGCGGCGCCGAAGTACCCAAGCATGAGGACCTCGGTTTTGTCCGTGTGGCGTTCGCGGCCGGTGGCGAGCGTGGCCAGCAGACGGCCCAGCACGGCGCCAATGAGGCTGCCGCAAAGCACCTGGCCGGGGAAGGTTTGGTTCGCGCCGGCGGGCACGAAGACCATCGCACCGACGGCGACCGCCGTGAGCGATGCAAGCACGGGAACGGATGCGCAAATTTCGATCATGCTGACGAAGAGGAAGACGAAAAGGAGCGTGAGAAAAAATCCGGTGGATGCGCCGAGTGTTTGAAGACCGATGCCGGGAATTGCGAGGAAGGGGATGCGCAAGCCGCCGAAGAAGAGAAGGGCTGCGGCGATCATTGTTCCGATGAAGTGGCGGCGGCTGCTGGGAACGTGGATGTCGGTCTTGAGCGTAAACAGCGTGAGGATGATGCCGCCCACGATGACCATCGGCAGCGCCCAAGGCGATCCGGCTCCCAACGGCGCGTATTCGGCGGCACCAATGAATTGCATCGTCATGGCGCCGAAGAGGAGCGCCAGCGCGAGAACGGGATGCGGAGGGCGCGGCGGCTTGATGCGTGGCCTTCCGAACAGGGGCCGGTGGAATGCTTCGAGGATAAATGCAATCAGCGCGGTGACCAGAAGCGCATCAAGGCGGGCGGAAATCATGCGGTGCGGCCCCTCAGCTTCATGGCGGCGAGCATCACCGCGCAGCGCGCCTCGATCATGATCCACGTGACGAGATCGACGAACATGAGGCTGCGGCTGTAGTGCTTCTTGTAGAAGCGGTACATGGAGCGGTGGCGTTCCCTGATCGTGAGGGCCTGGTTCTTCTTCGATGACTGGCCGACAAGGTGGGTGACGCGGGCGAAGGGGAGGTAAACAACGCGGTGCCCTGCGGCCCACACGCGGTAGCAGTAATCGACGTCTTCGCTGTACATGAAGAAGCGTTCGTCGAGGCCGCCGATCTGTTCGTAGGTTTGGCGGCGCAGCATGAGGCACGCGCCGCTGACCCAGTCCACGTCCTGCGTTCGATGATGGCGAAAATCCGTCATCAGGTACTGGCGCGAGAAGCGGTTGGAGGGGAACAGCCGGGTGGGAAGGGAATGGCGGTTGAAGAGTGCCTGACTGAAGGACGGAAAGCGGCGGCAGGATAGCTGAAGCGATCCATCCTCGTTGAGAAGTTTCAGTCCCGCGGCGCCGACATCGGGATGGCGATCCATCCAGGCGATGGCCTTTTCGAAGGCGTTGGGCATCACGCGGGTGTCGTTGTTGAGGAGGAGGATGTGGCGGCCGCGGGCGATTTCCAATCCCTGATTGTTGCCGCCGGTGAAGCCGCGATTTTCCGCGTTGGCGATGAGCTTCACGGCGGGGAATTCCTCGCGCACCATCTTTGGCGCGCCGTCGCTGCTGGCGTTGTCGACGACGATGATTTCGAGGCGGCGCCGGGGGGCCGCTTCCTTCAGCGAGTGAAGGCAGTCGCGCAGCAGGGCGGAGCAGTTGAAATTGACGATGATGACGGAAAGGTCGGGCTGGTTCCCGTGGGTTGACGCACCGGCGGCCTGTTCGTGGGGAAGCGCGGCGGCGGGGCGGTTGGGCCAGGCCCAGTTGAGCCCCTGATGGCGCGTCTTCAGCCAGAAGCGAATGCCGCTCTTAAGGTGGATGATGGTGTTGCGGTTGAATCCCTTTTTGCTGAGGCCCTGCACCTTGTGGATGATGCGCGCATCGGGGCAGAAGGCGATTTTCCAGCGGGCGGCCTTTGCGCGCCAGCACCAGTCCACGTCCTCGAAGTAGTGCATGGATTCGTCGAAGTAGCCAACCTGGGCGACGGCCTCGCGGCGAATGCAGAAGCAGGCGCCCGCCATCCAATCCCCCTCGAAGGGCTTTTCGTGATCCTTGTCCTTCATCAGGTGGCGATGGTTCCAGGGGTTGTCCGGCCAGAGGCGCTCCATAAAGGGGCCACGCCGCGCGGCGACCGTTGCGAGGTCGTAGAAACGTTTCACGTTGTATTCAACGTTTCCATCAAGGCGGGTCGTGTGGCCGCCGCAGCCGCCAACGCGCGGGTGCGCGTTCATGAACTTCACGAGGGCGTCGAAGCAATTCGGGAGGATTTCCACGTCCGTGTCGAGAATCAGGCAGTAGCGCGCACGGGCTTCGCGGATTCCCTTGTTGCGCATGGTGGCGAAGCCGAAGGTGGGATGGTCGAATAGCCGCACCCAGGGGTATTGCTGCGCGATGATCTGCTCGGTGCCGTCCTCCGACGGCTTGTTGACGAGGATGGTTTCGATGCGGCAGCGATGTTGGTGCTTTTCGATGGAGGCAAGGCAGCCCGCCAAGTCCTTGCTCATCCGCCAATTGATGAGGATGATGGACAGGTCGGGCGTTTCGTCTGCGGACGCATGAAGTTGTGGTGATGCGATTTCGCTCATGGACACGGAACCACTGAGCCATTGCGTTGCTGGCGCTGTCAACGGCGCCGGGCGGGAGGGCATGGCCGGGCGCGGGGATTTTCGCGGGGTGCGCTGCTCGTCGTTGACTCTCTTCCCTGCGGCTGCCTACTTTGTGCGGACACCGTTTTTCAGTACGAAAGCTCAGGGTGCACGCGTGCAGGAAGAGGATCAAAAACTTCTGGATATGGCGGTCGCTGGCCGCCTCCTAACGCGGCGGCAGGCGGACCAGATTCGCGAGGAAATGCAGATGTTTCCCGGCGAGCGGGTTGCGAACCTGCTGCTGCGCCATCATTTTCTGACCGATGACCAACTGAAGGACCTGAAGAATCAGTTGGGTGGCAACACGGCGGCGGATGCACCGCCGACGGTGGAGCAGCGACGCGCGGCGCAGCAGGCGCTGCTGGCGTCGGCTTCGGCCTCGGCGCCCGGCGTGCAGCAACTGAGCGTGAAGGGAATGGCGACCGGGGCCAGCGCAAGCGCGCCGGTGGGAGTGTCCGCCCCGGGTCCGCGACAGTTGACGGAGCAGGAAAAGGCGCTGGCGGCGGAGGCGCAGGCTCCCATTACCAGCCATCCGAAGACGCTGGTGGGTTTCCTTCGTTTGGCGCGCCATTGGGGATGTTCGGATTTGCATTTGTCCGTGGGGCGGCCGCCGTTCGTGCGACTGAACGGACAAATTCGTTACATGGAAACGGAGGCGCTGACGGCGGAGCGGGCCGAGGAGTTGAACTTCTCCGCGCTGGCGCCGGAAATGCGCATGGCGGCAGTGACGCAGCAGCAGTTGGATTTTGCGCTGGAGGTTCCCGGCGTCGGACGCCATCGCTGCAACATCTTCAAGCAGCGGCTCGGATGGGACGGCAGCTACCGCATCGTGCGGTCGGGCATTCCCACGCTGGAGGACCTTGGTCTTCCCTCCGGGCTGCGGCGCTTCACGGAATATCAGCAGGGCCTTGTGATGGTGACGGGGCCGTCCAACAGCGGAAAGACGACGACCTGCGCGGCGCTGCTGGACATTGTGAATTCATCGCGCCACGACCACATCATCACGGTGGAGGAACCAGTGGAGTATGTGATTCCACCGAAGGCCTGTCAGGTGACGCAGCGCGAGGTGGGGCGGCACACGAACAGCTTCGCGACGGCGCTGCGGGCGGCGTTGCGCGAGGATCCGGACATCATCCTTGTGGGGGAGTTGCGCGACCTTGAGACGACGTCGATCGCGATTTCCGCGGCGGAAACGGGCCACCTCGTATTCGGCACGCTTCACACCGGGTCCGCGATCCGCACGGTGGCGCGCATCGTGGACGTCTATCCCGTGAGCCAGCAGCAGCAGGTGAGCGTGATGATTTCGGAATCCTTGCGCGGAGTGATCACGCAGCAGTTGATTCCGCGGCGCGACGGGAACGGGTTGGCGCTGGCGCTGGAGGTGCTGGTGAACACGTCCGGTGTGGCGATGCAGATCAAGGAAGCGAAGACGCACATGATTCCATCGCTGATGCAGGCGGGAAAACGTCAGGGGATGGTGACGATGGAGGAGTCGTTGACGGCGCTGCATCGCGCGGGGGTCATCACCGGGCGCGAAGCCTACCGGCGGGCGAACAACAAGCAGCCGTTTGAAGCGATCAAGGAAGAAGGGTGACGCGCGATGGCCGTTCTTGACCGTATGTTCGATCGCATGTTGGAAACCGGCGCGTCCGACCTTCACGTGTCGGAAGGGCAGCAGCCGAAGCTGCGGTTGCATGGCGAAGTGAAGGCGATGGAGGAATTGGGATACCTTGATCGCGACCACCTTCGGGCGATGATGAAGGAAATCTGCGACCCGAAGCGCTTCGAGACCTTTGAACAGCGGGGCGACCTCGACTTCGCCTACGCATATGAAAACAAGGCGCGTTTCCGCTGCAATTTCAACAAGCAGTATGCGGGCTACGGCGCGGTGTTCCGCACGATTCCCTCGCGCGTCCTGACGCTCGATGAGCTTGGCGCGCCGCAGGTGCTGAAGACCTTCACGAATTTCAACAAGGGTCTGGTGCTTGTAACGGGGCCAACCGGGTCGGGAAAATCGACGACGCTGGCCGGCGTGATTGACCACATCAATTCAAGCCGCGGCTGCCACGTGATCACGATCGAGGAACCGATCGAATTCGTTCACCCGATGAAAAAATCGACGATCGTGCAGCGCGAGGTGGGGATCGACACCCCATCGTTCGCGGATGCGCTGGTGGGGGCGACGCGGCAGGACGCCGATGTGATCCTCGTGGGCGAAATGCGCGATCTGGAGACGATTTCGCTGGCGGTGTCCGCAGGCGAAACGGGGACGCTGGTGTTCGGCACGCTGCACACGAACAGCGCGACAAAAACGATCGACCGCATCGTGGACGTGTTCCCCGCAGACCAGCAACTTGCGGTGCGGCAGACGCTTTCCGTGTCGCTGCGGGCAATCTGCGCGCAGTTGCTGCTGAAACGCGTCGGCGGAAAAGGACGCATCGCGGCGCACGAAATCCTGATCCAGACGCTGGCGGTTTCAAATGCGATTCGCGAGGCGAAGAACAGCGTGCTGACGCAGACGATCATGTCCAACAAGGCATTGGGGATGCAGTTGATGGACGACGTGATCGCGGGCTACCTTGCGCAGGGGATCATCGACGGCGTTGAGGCCTACATGAAGTCGCTGGACAAGGATCGCTTCAAGCAGTTCGCGCCCATCGCAGAATGAAACGCGTGCAACTGCGCGATCACACGAAGGCGGAAGCGGCGCCCCGCGCGGAGCAGGCGCCGGTGGTCGTGCTGATCCATGGACTGAACGGGCCGCACATGGTGATGTGGCCGCTGCGCTGGCGGTTGCGCTACCGCTACCGGCGGCGCGTGGAAATTTTCCGCTACGAACGTTTTCACCACGATGTTCCACGCCTTGCGGAAATGCTGGCGCGCCGCATGGCGAAGCTCGGCGTGAAGGAGTTCGATGCGGTGACGCATTCGATGGGCGGAGTGGTGCTGCGCTGGGCGATGAATCATCAGCCGATGCCAAAGCTGCGACGCGCCGTCATGATCGCGCCGCCAAACAACGGATCATGGCTGGCGGCGCACCTGTCGAAGAAAATGGGCGTGTTCTTCCGCTTGGTGTTCGGCCAGGGAGGGCTGCAAATGCGGCCGGGAAGGCTGGGAATCGCGACGCGCGCGGGGCTGCTGGAAACTGCGGAGGTCGGAATCATTGCCGGCGGCAACGGCACCGTAAAGGGGAAGCGGAATTGGTTCAACATTCCCGGCGATGGCGACGGAACGGTTGCCGTGGAGGAAACGATCCTGCCGGGCATGAAGGATTTCATGCTTCTGAACTACAGCCACACCCACATCCTCTTCGCCGCGCAAACAGCGATGATGGCGAATCTTTTTCTGGAGCACGGGGTCTTTCGCCCGAAACTCAAAAAGAGCCATTGAGGTAAGAGGTGGGGGGAATAGGGGGCTCTATTTCCTGCCGGTGAGTTTTTTCAGGAGCCAGTTGAAGCCGGCTTCGCGTTGTTCGTTTTCCGGGAAGGCTTCGTAGCCGGGTTCGATGGCGAGCATTTCCTGCGTGGGCTCGGCGAGTGTGCGGATGATCCACCGCTGATTGTCGGAGGTGGTGCTTTGGTAGAGCATGGGGCGGTGGAAATGGCGGGTGAAGTGCTTGACGGATTCGTGGCGTTCGCCGGGATCGTGGGCGAGGGCGCAAAGGAGCGCGGCTTCGGATTCCTCGTGCAGGTCGCGCGCGATGGCACTGGGGGCGGGGAAAACGCCCATGGGGAGCTGGCCGGTGAGCATCTGGTAGATGATGACGGCGAGGGAATACTGGTCTGACTGCGGGCTGGTCTCGCAGCGTTCAAAGGTTTCAGGGGCGTTGTAGGCGGGGGTTCCGAGCGCCATGCCTTCGTCGGTGAGGTCGCTTTGCTGCGCGCTTTCCTGCACGACGCCGAAGTCGAACAGCAGCACTTCGCCGCGGGAGCCAAGGAGCACGTTCGATGGCTTCACGTCGCGATGGACGAAGCCGCTTTGGTGGAGGGTGTGGAGGGACTCGCCAAGCTGGACGATGACGGCGGCGGCTTCGTCGAGGGTGAGGCGGCCGCGTTCGTCGATGATTTGTTTGAGGGTTCGTCCGGCGACGAAGGGCATGGTGAAGAAGGGCGGTGTGCGGTTGTGGGCTTCCTCAAGGAGGGGAAGGAATCCGGGATGGCGCAGCGCGCGCATGGTGTAGGCTTCGCGGCGGAAACGCTGAAGCAATGAGCGATAGCCCATGAATTCGGGAGGGACGGTCTTCAGGGCGCAGAGTTGACGGTCCTTTTCGCGGACGGCGCTGTAGAGGAAGCCCATGCCGCCGATGGCGATCACGCCAAGGAGGCGGTAGCCGGGGAATTCAACGTGCCGGGCAAGCTGCGCTGCGGATTGGGCGGCGGAGAGGTCGCTGCCGGTGTGGTCGAAGATGATGGAGAGTTCGCAGGATTCGCAGCGCACCCATGCGTTGCCGCGTTCGCCTTCGATCAGGATCGGAAATTCCAGCGCGTGGAGGCAGC
>JADZDZ010000123.1 GCA_020850785.1 Candidatus Sumerlaeota bacterium
CGCTCTCGCAGGAAACAACCGTCGGGCAGAGTGTTTTCCTCACCGGGCCCTACACCGTGATGGGAAATTACAGCCTGCCCAAGGCCGCAAAATTGTCGCCGCATAATTATCCAACCTGGTCCATCCGAATGGAAATTCCCGAAGGCGTCACGTTCACTCCCGAATACATTTTGCGCAACGATGCCGCGTCGCAGCTTGCGGATTCCAGCAACAGGACCCCCATTCCCGGAGCGACGCCCATCACAACGACACCTGATCCCGTCGTGCAGACGATGACATTCATCCACGAGGGTGCGACCGCGCCCGACAGCGTCACGATCCGCTACAGCGATCCTGCGGGCGGCACCAGTGACGTGGCGATGACTCTTTCCGAAAGTTCCGCGGGCCGTCACGTCTATACATCGCCGATCAACAAGTTCTACTTCGACCGCAATGGCCTGTACAAGTTTGTGGTCACAACCGCTGGAACCCCGACGAGCATCCCCACCAACCCCGTGCGCATGAACATGCTGAACACAACGTGGCGCTTCAATCAGGCATTCCTGCGCGACGAAGTCCCCGCGCAGGCGCCAACGGCATCGCGGGTGGAAACCTTCAGCTTCGCGCCGGAAAATTTTGACGCGCGCACCATTCGCGTGCTGCTCCCGCGCGACTACGACCGCAATACAAGCAAGACCTATCCGGTGCTCTACGCGGAGGACGGCCAGAATGTTTTCTCCCCCGGCGGGCCGTTCGGTTCCTGGGACATGGACCTCAGCATCAAGTCCATGATCGCCAACGGGGAACTGCCGGAAATCATCCTCGTCGGCATCGACAACTCCAACGACCGCTTCGCCGAATACACTCCCGAATGGGGCACCGTGATGGGAACGCAGGGGCGCGGTCGCGAATTCCTGCGCATGATTCGCGACGAGTTGATGCCCGTGATCGCCCAGCGTTATCGCGTGGCGACAGGGCCGGAGAACACGTCGCATGTTGGCAGTTCCCTTGGCGGGCTGCTCGGATTCACCGCATCGCTGGAATTTGAGGACGTCTTTGGGGCCGTTGCATCGATGTCCCCCAGCACCCAGGTGAACACGAGCGAAATCGTGGCGGAAGCGGGACAGCCTCCGTCGGCGCGCTCGCGATTCTACATGGATTGCGGCACCAGCAGCGACGGATACAACAACACCATCACCGTGCGCGACGCGTATATACAAAGCGGCCACGTGCAGGGGCCGGACTTCTTCTTCACCGTCGGCGCAAACCAGCAGCACAACGAGGCCGCCTGGCGCTCCCGCACACCGGAAATGCTGCGCTGGATGTACCTGCCAAAACTCGCCCCGCAACAGGGAACGCCCGCGACGCCAACTCCTTCGCCCACGTTTTCCCCATCACCCACGGTGACGGTGACGGCATCGGTGACGCCATCGCCGACGACAAACCCCGCATCAGATGCGTTCATCCTTTCGATGACGCGATAGCATCGCAGCGCGAGCGACGCACCACCCGCGCAATCTCCGGGCGCCACAGTGTGTGGCTTCAGGCATGATGCAAAAAAAGCGTGCTCCGCCTTTCGACGGAGCACGCTGTGGTTTTAATGCAGAAGCGGAGAGGTGTTTACTTCGCGGCGGGCTTCTTCGCACGCAGCGCACCGAAGCGCTTGTTGAAGGCATCCGCGCGGCCGGCGGTGTCAACAAGGCCGGACTTGCCGGTGTAGAACGGATGGTTGTCGCTGCAAATTTCGATCGAAACGGACGGGATTTCCTGACCCTTGTAGTTCATCTTCGGGCCGTCCATCTTCGTTGAACGCGTCAGGATTTCCGTGCCGGTGGAGGGGCAGCGATACAGGACCCAGTCATACTTGGGGTGGATGTCTTTTTTCATGACTTCTTCTTTCCTTGTGTCGGAACGTACGGCTGCGCGCCGTGCTCCTTTAGAATTCGCGCATGCTCCTCGGCGCCCAGCGTGACACCCTCATCGACCAGCATGATCGGAATGTCATCCTCGATGCGGTAGGCGCGGCGTGTTTCCGGGTCCGTGCTTACCAAGCGATTCTGGTCAAGAATGACAGGAGCCTTCGACAGCGGGCATGCGAGGATTGCGAGTAACTTTTGGTCGATCATGCGCGCGCGAAAACTCCCGAAGGGCCCGGAGACACTAAGGAATTTCCCGCCCGATGCAAGCGGAAATATGGCGAAGCCGTCGGGACGCACAAACGACTCAGTTTCATCGGTTTACGCCCGTTGCGCCACCGGCTCCCGGTCCGTGCCGAACTGCTTCGCGAGCTTCTCCAGCACCTCGATGCCGCGCAGGATTGTTTCCCGCGACGCGGCGTAGCTGATGCGGAAGTTGGTGTTCCGGGTGCTGAACACGTTGCCCGGCACAATGAGCAGCTTGTTTGCGATGGCCTGATCAACGAACTTCGAGGCGTCGCCGCCGGGCGCTTCCGGAAAGATGTAAAATGCGCCGCCGGGTTTTCGCACGCGATAGCCCGCATTGACAAGTCCCTCATAAATCAGGTCGCGCCGTTTCTTGTAGTCCTCACGCGCTGCGGTCATGTCGTGGTGAATGCCGACAAGCGCCGCCTCCTGCGCGATGCTTGGCGCGCAGACGAACGTGTACTGCTGCACGTCCGTCATGGCCTTGATCAACTTCGCCGGGCCCGCCACCCAGCCCAAACGCCAACCCGTCATCGACACGGATTTTGAAAGCCCGTTGATCGTGATCGGCGCCTTGAAGAAGCGCGAGGGGGGAACAAATTCGCCTTCGTAGCAGAAGGGCTCGTAAATTTCATCGGACAGCACTTCGATGCCGCGTTCCTCTGCGAACTGCGCCGCCATCCTGCATTCCGCCTCCGAGTAGACCACGCCCGAAGGATTGCCCGGCGAATTGAGAATCAGCAGCTTCGTCTTCGGCGTCCATGCGGCTTCCAAGGCTTCCCGCGTCAGGTGGAAATCCGGGTAGGTATTCACCGGGACAACCTTCGCCCCCAGATACTTGATCAGTGCCGCGTAGATCACGAAATAGGGATCAGGCACCAGGACTTCATCGCCGGGATCAAGCAGCGCCAGAAACACCAGCATCAGCGCCCCCGAAGTGCCCGACGCGATGAACACATCCTCGAAGGGAATCTGGCGCTTGCGATAATATTCGCGGACTTCCTCGCGCAGCGCCGGAATGCCTGCGGTCAACGTGTAGCGATTCTTGCCCCCCTTGATGGCCTTGATGGCGGCGTCCTTGACTTCATCAGGAACGTCAAAATCCGGCAGCCCAATGCTAAGGTTGATCGGGTTGTCGATTTTCGCCGCAAGGTCGAACACCTTGCGAATTCCCGATGAATCAATCATGGACTGCCGTTGTGCAAGTTTCATGGCTGGAAGGGTTCTGCCCCAAAAAGGATTTGGAGAGCATGACGCGGCAATCATACCAATGCAACGGGATAAGTCCTCCGCCCCCATCATGACGCCGGGCCAATTTGCCTTGCCCGATTTCACCCCCCTGCCGTTGCATTCGGACGTCACGCAATCAATACGGAGAAAGTCATGGCAGATCGTGTCGGTGCAGTAACATTCAAGGGGAACCCCCTCACATTGCAGGGACAGGTGGAAATCAAGGTGGGCGATGCCGCTCCCGATTTCAAAGTCGCCAGCACTCTCACGGATGACGTGAAACTTTCTGATTACAAGGGGAAGTTGGTTCTTTTGAATGTTGTGCCCTCACTGGACACGCCGGTGTGCTCGGTCCAAACGGCACGCTTTAACAAGGAAGCGAAGAACCTCGGCAAGGACGTCACGGTGCTGACCATCAGCGCCGATCTTCCCACGGCGCAGAAGCGCTGGTGCGACGCAAACGAAGTGCAGGACGTGAAGACGGCGTCCGACTACAAGTACCACGAATTTGGCGACAAGTTTGGCCTCGTGATCAAGGAACTCGGCGTGCTGGCGCGCACCATCTTCGTCATCAATCGCGACGGCAAGGTTGCCTACAAGGAACTCGTGAAGGAAGTGAGCACGGAGCCTGACTACGACAGCGCCATCGCCGCCGTGAAGAAACTCGGCTAATCAAATCAATCATCATCCCAGGATTCATTCATGATCGCAGCACAAGACGCAGCACACACCTCCTCGCTTGTCCAACCTGCGGGGCGCTTGCAGGGGAAGGTTGCCCTGATCACCAACGGAACGCGCGGCCTTGGCTTCGCGATTGCAAAGGCATACGTTCGCGAAGGCGCGAAGGTTGTCGTCGCCGGCACTGTCGCCAGCGAACTGAAAGTGGCGCTCGATGAACTGAGCGAACTCGGCGGCGATGCAACCGCCACAAAGATCGACCTGTCCAGTCAGGCTGCCTGCGAGCAGCTCTACAACGGCGCGCTTCGCAGCTACGGCAAGATCGACATCCTCGTGAACAACAGCGCCGTCGTCGGCCCCATGGTTCCCATCGTGCAGTATTCCGGCCGCGACTGGGACGACGTTATTCGCGTCAACCTCGACACGGTTTACTGGCTTTCGAAAGCGGTGCTGGGCAGCATGATCCCCAGCAATGGCGGCTCCATCATCAACATCACCGCCGCCGTCGCGCAGCGCGGCCGCGCCAAGTGGGGCGCATACTCCGTTGCGAAGGCCGGCGTCGAAAACCTTACGCAGATTCTTGCGGAGGAAAACAGCATCTACAACATCCGCGTGAACTGCGTTGATCCCGGTGCGCTGGATGAAGTCGCCTCGCTTGATGAAGTGCTGAATCCCTTCATCTACCTCGCCGCCGATGTTTCCAAGGGCGCGACGGGACTTCACTTCGCATCCAGCGATTGGGTTGGTCGTCGCTTCTGATTTCTTCAAGCCGTTCAGCGAACACTCACGTAGTCCAACAAAATGCGGCGACTGTTTCGGTCGCCGCATTTTCATTTTGGCGATTCGAAGCCCCCTATCGCTCCCCCGGCGGTTTCCCATCATACAGCATGATCAGCGGCTCGCCCGTCGGTCCCTTCCCCCAGGTCATGAGCGGCTTGCGTTCGTTGTAAAACCACCACTCCGCATTTCCCCAGAAGCCCTTTCGATTTTGTAGAAGATGCGCGTCATAGGGCGGCTCCCCATCAACGATGATGTCGCCACGCAGCACGCCCCACTGCTGATAAATTTTCAGGGCATCCACCTGAAGCGCCAACGTCTTCACGCGCGCGTTCGCGGGAAGCACCTCGTTCAGGTTGTCAGCGCAGCGCTTGTCGATGGCGTTTCCCCAGTAGGTGTTCTCCTGCGCGTAAATCTTGTCGCCGGATTTTCGCGCGTGGTCGATGTCCCATTCCAGCGACAATGCGCCGAGCAGCAGCAGAAAGACTCCGCAGGCAAACGGACGTCGGTTCTTCGCAATCCACTCCGCCACGTTCGCCATCGAAAGGCGCGTCAGCACCCTTCGCAAGCTCCACTTAAGACCCATCCATCGCAGCGCGCCGAACGCGCCGCGCACCGTGATGATCATCAGCGGCGCAAACATGGGAAGAAACAACCGGATGCCGTCATAGCGCGGCGTCGAGGGGAGGCTGGAAACCGCAATGGGCGCGAGCGACCGCAGCAGCAACAGCCACAGCGCCGGCGTCAGCCTGCGCCGAACGAACACCCACCGCAGCAGCCCCACCAACGCCACCAACATCATCATGATAACGAATGCGGGCGTTTGGACGATTGCCATCATCAGCGGATAATACATCGGCGCATCAGGTCCGCCGAAATTCCACTTCCGTCCCTGAAACCAAACTCCCTGCTTCGCGTGATTCTGGATGAAGGCCCAATATTCCGCGATGCGCTCCGCCGTGTGGTGCCACAGCCACGGCCACAGCACGAACGCGATGAGCAACCCCACGGTCATGATCAGCGCAATCGCGACGGCGTTGTGCGTGAATGAAGCCCGTCTGTTTTTCTTCATCCGGGACACGACCGGAACCGTCATCAGCCAGAAGCACACGACACCAGTGAGGATGATGCCATTCACCTTCGTGGCAATGGCGACGCCGCAGCAGGCGGCCAGTGCCAGTTTCCACTTCCATTGTCGCAGGTCGTGCAGCGCCACCCAGGCGGTGAGCAGCGTGATGGTGATGAACACCGTCTCGGTGGCGGCGAGCAGCGCATGGCCCTGCACCGCAGGCAGCGCCGCGTACAAAAGCAGCACGCACAGCGCCGCGCCCGCTGGCATCAATCGTCGGCTAATGAGGAACAACAGCACGAAGGAGAGGGCGCTCGCCGCAGCGGGGAACAGGCGCACCAGTGCCAGCTTGTCCCATCCGGTTGCGGGAATCACCGCACAGGCAGCGCCCAACCACTTCACGACCGGAGTCAATTCATGAATCTGCGTCCAACCGGCTTCGATTCCTGAGTCAGAAAGCGCCAGCGAAGGGTTCCGGAAGAGAATGGCGACCCAATCTCCCACCGCTTCGTAGGTCGGGTAGTAGAATGCCTCATCCCAAGTCAGGCCCGGCCCACCGCGCTGGGGCATTGCCCGAAGCCATGTTACGGCAAACACGCCGCACCACAGTCCCAGCAGGAACAAACCCCTTCGAAAGTTGAATCCCGAAACACGCACCGATCCTACCTGCGCCCTTTGGCACGCTTGGCGCAAGCCCCTTACCCTTGACAGGGCTCTCCCCCCGCCCCACCTTTTCCAGCCCCTCGGTCCTTCCGCGGGCCCAATTTCGTCAGGCAGTCACCATGCTCGTAGCGATTCTTTGGATTCTTGGCCTTCTTTACGTACTGGTTTGCGCCGTACTCATCCTGTTCATCCTCGTTCAGGAAGGGAAGTCTGGCGGCTTGGCGGGATCGGAAGCGCCGGGACAGGCTCCCAGCCAACTGATCGACACCTTCGGCGCCGGCAAGACGCAGCAGGGTCTTTTCCGCGCCACCATGATCGCCGCAGCCCTGTTCCTTGCGATTGCAACGGGACTTACGCTTCTTGGCAGCCACCGCGACAAGACCGGCGGCAACCTTGACCTGCCCTCGGAAAAACCGGCAGAAACAGTCGCGCCTGCTGCCACCAGCACGGAGCCCGCAGCCGCAGTGACGACGGATGCAGCGAAGACGGATGCAAAGGCTGCTCCTCCCGAACCCGCGCAGGAAAAGCCCGCCGCCTCCCCCGCCGCCGCTCCGCAATGACCGACGCGCCGACGACGCGCGTTTCCTCCACATGATCTTTGCCGTCCCCATCGCCTGCTTCGTGCTTCTTGCGCTGTGGACGTGGGTCCTTTGCCAATCGATTATCAGGGAGCACTCCTACGCCTGGATTGCTCTTGTGGCGTTTGTGCCGCCGATTGGCATTCCCGTCTGGCTCATCAATTTTTGCCTGCTGGGTGATGCCTTTGGCACGATGCAACGCCGCAACGCGGCCACGCAGCGCATTGGATACCTGCGCGAAATTCTGCGCGACGGGGATATCGTCAGCCACCGTCTGGAACTGGCGGAAATCCTGTTGGAACGAGGCGATTTCGCCGCGGCGTTGGCGGAAATCGAACAGATTCTTGCCCGTGATTCGGAGAACCTTCAGGCGCACCTGATCGCCGCGCGCGTATTCATCGCTTCCCAGAAGCCGGAGCAGGCGCTGGCACATCTGGACTTCATCTATTCGGAGAATTCCGCCTTCGCAAGCTACGGCGCCGCATTGCTCTACGCCACGACGCTGGCGGCAACAAATCGCACGGAAAAGGCACAGCCGATTTTCCAGATGCTGCTCAATCACCACGCCATTCCCGAAGTCCTGTATCACTATGCGGCCTTCCTGATGCAAACGGGTGAGGCGGCGCAGGCGCGGCAGCTACTCAAAGCGTTGACGACGGAATACCGCAGCAACCCCGCCTACCAGCCAAAGCGCGACGAGCCCTGGTTGAAGCGCGCCAAGCAACTCCTCTCCCAATGAACAGGACGAAGCTGGGCTGGTTCGCGCTCTTCTTCGTGGTCACGTGGATGGCAAATGCGCTGCTGTCGCATTACATCGCTCACGATTTCCTGACAAAACTTCCCGCACCCGGCACCACGCAGACGATCGATGAACAGCAACTTGGTCGCGGCCAGGGGCTGATGCTTGTGAACCTCCCCC
>JADZDZ010000124.1 GCA_020850785.1 Candidatus Sumerlaeota bacterium
CGGCAAAATTCCTACGAAAAAGTGGCGGTTCTGGTCTCAATTTGAGACTCTTTCGTAAAACCTCACAACCTGCCCCTTGAGTGAAATCGGTCCAAATTAACCATCTGCAAGCGTTTGCATTTGGCGGACATTCCGGCCCGTCTTTTTCTATCAATTTGGACAGTTCCAAGGAGACAACAAACAAGAGATGACCCAGCCAGCACGATACTACCACTTCAAGGGGCCACGAGTGACCCTCCTCGACGTCCACAGCCTGATCCACCAACTCAACGCCGCGCTCGCCCTTCCAAGTGGCGAGGATTTCACGCTCGACATGAATGAAGTCGAGTACCTCGACAGTCTGTGCCTCGGGCTGCTGCTGCTGGTGCGTCACCGCCTTACGACGGCGTCTTCTGCCCTGATTTTGATGGGATTGCAGGACCACATGGCTTCCGCCCTGCGGCTGATGTCGATCGATCCCAAATCCGCTGCGGCTATTTCATAAGGTGAGGGGGCCGTGTCCCCGATGCCCCACGTGCTTTGCGAACTGACCCTGCCCGCCGCTCCCGAATCGCTTGTTGCGTTTGAGGAGTTGGCGCAGGGGCTGATCGCGGCCCATCCGCGTGTTCTCCATGAACAACGCACAGCGATCAGGCTGGCCGTGGATGTGGTGGCCCGCCGTGCGCTTGGTGCATCCACGGGCGGGCAACACCTGCGGCTGGTGTCGCTCGGCTTCTCCACCAACTCCCGTTCAATCCAGCAACTGACAATGACGATTCGCTGCGATGGTGCGGTGATGACGAAGGCGCTCAGCCTGAAGGGCGCCGAGTTCGCATCGTTGAAGCTGATGACGAATCACCGGTTGCAGGTGATGGCGGATCGTTCGGGAGGAATCCGGGCAAAGCTCTCCCGCATTCCGCGCATTGCATCGTTGCGCGCGAAGGAGAATTCCGCAGCCGTGGAATTGAGCGAGAAGGAACTTGAAAGGTTGCGCGAATCGCTGTGGATATACATGCTCGCGAAAGCATGGAAGCGCGTCGAGTTTCACGCGCACGGCAGCGAGGAAGCAATCATCCGGCTCACGTCGCCGCGCGTTCCCGACAATACGCCGACGAAAAAGTCAGCGTGAAAATGCTGAAATGTCGATCTCGTTTCTGCTGATGAATTTGTAGAGCGTCGCGCGGCCCATCCCAAGCGCAAGCGCCGCCTCCGGCACGTTCCCCTTGTAGGTCTTCAGGGCGTAGTTGATTTCATCGCGTTCGAGGTCCTCCAGCCGCCGCACGGGGCGCGAGAGGGAATAGTGCCCGCCGTTTGTGGGGACGGGCGTCTTCGTGGGCAGGCTGTCGGAAAGGCGCGCGCCGAAGTAGCTGCGCACAGCCGACTCATCAATTCTTCCACCCTCGGACAGCAGCGTGATCGCCTGCGTGAAGTTGCGCAGTTCGCGCACGTTCCCCGGCCAGCGATACTGCACCAGTAGTTGGCGTGCGCCCGGCGTCAGTTGCGGGCTGTCGAATCCTTCCTGCTTGAAGAAATGCGCCAGTAGCAGGTCGATGTCCTCCATGCGATCGCGCAGCGGTGGGACTTTGACGGGAAAGACTGCGACGCGATAGAAAAGGTCTTCGCGGAATCGTCCCGCCCGCACTTCGTTCAGCAGGTCGCGGTGCGTTGCGGTGACGAGGCGAAAATCACAATTGATTTCCTGCTTCCCGCCAACGCGCGTGATCCTTCGCTCCTGAAGGGCGCGCAGCAATTTCGGCTGAATTTCCAGCGGCAGTTCCCCGATTTCGTCGAGGAAAAGCGTTCCGCCGTGGGCCTGTTCGATTTTGCCGACGCGGGCCGCGATGGCTCCCGTGAAGGCGCCCTTTTCGTGGCCGAAGAGTTCGCTTTCCACCAGATTGGGCGGAAGCGCCGCGCAGTTGAGTTCCACAAATTCGCCATGCTTGCGCGAGCTGTTCTGGTGAATGGCGCGGGCAACAAGTTCCTTTCCCGTTCCGCTCTCGCCGCAAATGAGCACGGATAGATCGCGCGGCGCGACCTTGTTGATCAGGCGCAAGACGGCGAGCATGCGATCGCTCTGCGAGACGATGCCGGGAAAAGCGTCATTGGTGTAGGTGCGATCCAGCGCCTCCGTGAGCTTCTGGTTCCTGATGCGCTGATCGCGGAGTTCCAGAATCTTTCGCACGTGGAAAATGAGCGCGTTGTGCGCGATGGGCTTGGACTGAAAGTTGTCCGCGCCGCAATCGCGCGCCTTCTTCGCCAGCGATTCCTTGTCTTCGGAGGAGATGACCAGAATGCCGATCTCCGGTTGGAGCTTGCGCAGTCGCCTGACAAACTCCAATCCATTTTCATCGTCCAGAAACACATCGACGATGGCGGCCTGCGGCTGCACGGCGGTGATGAAGGAATCGGCCTCCGCCAGATTGCGGGCGCCATGGGGCTCCCAATTCTGCCCTGCCACAACGTGGGACAGCATGTGGATCGTTCCCGGCTCGTCGTCAACGATCAGGATTTTTGTGGTGAAAGGTGGTCGGGAATCGTCCCGAAAATCTTCCGTCACTGGGGGAACTCCACTTGCTGTTGTCGTTGGTGCGCGACTTCTTCCCGTTCGCCACCGTGATGCAAGGCGCAGGGTTAGCGAAGCGCAACGTTTTTCGCGGCGACGGGAGGCGCAAAGTCCCCTCAGCCCGTGAGTTCCTGACCCGTCAACTCATACTCCTTCTCGAAGACTTTGCGCAATTGCCGTTCGGCCTGTTCCGCGGAGGAACCATAGAATACGGGGGCGCGAAGGTCCTTCCGGCCTTCGTCCAAATAGCGCATGCGGGCCGCCCAGTGGTCCCCCTCCTTCTGCACGTCAAATTCAACCAGCAATGTGCGGCCTGTTTCCAGATGTTCGAAGGTCATCTTTTTGAGCATGGTTTCCATCCCCTGAAGGGTGATTTTTTCTTTTGGCTTTGCGGGTTCCCTGGGACAAGATGATCCCTATCCCCGACGAGGCAAATCGAATGCCGGGCACTCCGGAACTTACTGGCTCCAAATATATCCTTCGGGTGTTCCAGCCAAACGGCGCGGAAAGCATTGTTTCCGTTGGGGAGTTCCCCATGCGGTTCGGTCGCGCACGCGAGGCCGACGTGATCCTTGAGGACCAGAATGTCTCCCGCTTTCACGCGGAGTTGCGGATGGTAAACGGGGAACTGTTCATCCGCGATTGTGATTCCATCAACGGAACACGGTTGAATGGCGATCTGGTGATGGATGCGAGTGTTCATCCCGGCGACACGATCACGCTGGGGGATTCGGTGATCCAGCTTTTCTCACGCGACCAGCAGATGACGCCGTCGATGCGCCCATCGGATGAGTTGATCATCCGCCCCGATGGCACCAGCGGCGTTCTGGAGATTATTCGCGCGATCGATCTGGACCAGGATGCGGGCACAAATCGCGGTTTCGATGATCCTCTGCCGTTGAGCTTTTCCATCGAATCGGACGATGTGCGCGACCGCCTGCAAAAGATGTCGCAGGCCTACAACAACCTGCTGATGATCATGAAGGTGGTCTCAAGTGTCGGGGATCACGCACACACAGAGCAGGTCTGCGAGCAGTTCGTCACCGCGCTGAAGAATGTTTTTCCGCTGGCGGAGAATGTCGCGGTGTTTGAGTTGCCGGACGAATCCCTGTCAGACCTGAAGGTGGTGCATCGCCAGGGATTCAACGAGCGTTTCGATCCGCAGAATCATCCCAGCAAGACGGTGCTGCGGCGCGTGGTGGAGGAAATGCGCGCGGTGTACGCGGTGGATGCGCGCCGCGATCCGCGATTCACGAAGAGCGATTCAGTCGTCACGCGCGGCGTGCGTTCGATGATGTGCGCGCCGCTGATCGCGCGTGGCGAGGTGAACGGCGCGATCTACGTCGAGAACCTGACGCAGCCCTACTGCTTTGGCGCGTTTGACCTCAACTTTCTTTCAATTTTCGCATTCCACCTTGGGAGCGCATTGGAAACCGCGCGCCTTCTGAACCAGCGCGACCGCGCCTTTGAACGCGCGGTGGATGCCATCAAGTCCGTCCGTCAGGACAAGACGGCGCTGCTGCTGCAGTACTCGC
>JADZDZ010000125.1 GCA_020850785.1 Candidatus Sumerlaeota bacterium
ATGCACACGAGATTCGGCCTTCTGTATTTGAAGGGTTCGTGGCAGAAACTGGAAGAGAGCAACAATTAGCATGAACAAGGTGGGCTCTCGTTCCCCGCTGCGGGATGCTTGGATCATGGCGCGCCGCATCAAGCGATTCTTCCTCGGCCCCAAGGACTTCGTTCCGTATGAAGCATTGGTGGAGTTGGATAACGTAACGGGAAAATTTCAGATCGATCGTCCAGGGGATGTTATTCGAATTTGCCAATTTGGAAATGAGAAGGAAAATGCCACTGATATTATTGCTTCGCTTCAGTCGAAGGATGTCTTTTGGGATGTGGGAGCATATGTTGGTTTGTTGACTGTCTTGGCGGCGCGAAAGGTCACAAATGGCAAAGTGGTTTCCGTGGAGCCGGACCCGGGTTGCTTTGAACGATTGAAGAAGCACGTTGGAATGAATGATATTTCGAATGTGGAATTGATAAACAGCGGACTGGGGGATTCACCCGGCAAACTGGTGTTGAATACGAGTGGTGGATATGGCGACGCGCCCTCATTCTTTCAAAAGCAATTGAAGGACGAGGTTGCCGTGCCAGTGAAGACACTGGATGGGATATGCGCGGAGAGGCCCGAATTAGCCCCGACGGTTTTGAAGATTGATGTTGAGGGTTTTGAAGAGAGGGTTTTGAGGGGGGGAGTTCAAACGTTAGCTTCGGAAAAATTGCGAATGATCTTTCTCGAAGTTCACCCTGTTGTGATGGCGCGTGAGGGGGAAAGCATGGCCAATTTATTTTCGTTATTGGAACAAAACGGATTTAAAGCCAAATCATGCGCATTGCGAAAGAATGAAATGCATTATAAGTTTCAACGAAGCGTTGGATAGGGCATTTCCCGGAACTTCGTGGCTGTCCGTAGATTGCGCGGCCACGATACCCGCATCTTCCTCAAAGTATCCTAAATAATTTCCGCTGTAAGGTCGTAGACATCCGCGTCGCTGATGCGGGCGCGGATGAATTCGCCGCTGTGCAGTTCGCGTGCGCTGCGGACGCGGACGACGCCGTCAATGTCTGCGGCCTCGCTTTCGCTGCGGGCGACGTACCAGTCGCTGTCGGGTACGCGGCCCTCAATGAGGCAGGTGCGTTCCGTGCCAATTTGCGCCTGCGCCCATTCGGCGCTGATCTGCGCCTGACGCTTCATCAGCTTTTCCTTCCGTCGCTGCTTTGTTTTTTCAGGAAGCTGGTTCGGCAATTGCGCGGCGGGTGTGCCTTCCTCGCGTGAGTAGGTGAATACGCCGAGGCGTTCAAAACGGATTTCATCCATCGCATCCAGCAACGTTTGGAATTCATCGTTGGATTCGCCGGGGAAGCCGACGATGAATGTCGTGCGGAGCGTCACGCCGGGGAGTTCGCTGCGAAGCATGCGGAGCATGTCCATCGTGCGCGCGCGGTCGTGGGGACGCTTCATGCGGCGCAGCACGCCTTCGTCAAGATGCTGCAGCGGTATATCCAAATAGCGCGCGATCCTTGGTTGCGCCTTCATTACCGCAATCAGGTCCTTCGTGACGGTGCTGGGATAGAGGTAGAAGAGGCGGAGCCAGAATTCGCCTTCAAGCGATGCGAGATCGTTCAGCAATTCCGGCAGCATCATGCGCTTTTCCAAATCGAGCCCGTATTTCGTGATGTCCTGGGCGACGATATTGATTTCGCGCACGCCGTCGTCGAGCATGCGCTTGGTCTCGTCGAGCAGCACCTGACGCGGGACGCTGGAATAGACGCCCTTCATCAGGGGGATGCTGCAGAAGGTGCACGTGTGGTTGCAGCCGTCGCTGATTTTCAGGAATCCGTGGGGTCGGCGGTCCATGCGCTGGCGCGGAAGCGTGCGGGGGATGACGATGCGGGGAGCGTTCTTCTTGAAGGCGCGATCATCGAAGTCGATGTCGCTTTGCGCGGTCATTGTCTCGTCCGCGGCGCTGGCGCTCTGCTGCGCAAGGTCCCAACTTTCGCCGTTGGTGTTGGTGACGAAGCGCGATTTCCCCTCGCCCGCAACGAGCTTTGCGACGCGTTCGAAATCACCAACTCCCGCGAGGAAATCGATTTCGGGAATTTCGCGCAGGAGTTCCTCGCCGCTGCGCTGCGCGAGGCAGCCGATCACGCCAAGCCGCGTTCCCGCGCGCTTGCGAACGCGTGCCCAGCGGCGGATTTCCTCCTTCGATTGGTCCTTTGCGGCCTGAAGGAAACCGCAGGTGGTGATGACCACCACGTCGGGGGGTGCGGCCTCGTTCGCGACTTCAACGGCCATGCCGTCGCGCTTCAACAGGCCCGCCAGATATTCATTATCGACCGTGTTCTTGTCACAGCCGAGCGTCACAAATCCGACGCGAATTTTTTGTTCGATCACTGCGGTCATAAGTTCATTGCCAGCGGCGCGCTAATCAGCGGGCGGCGGCGTCTCCCGTCAAGCGGCATCGCCGCTGTGCGAAGGAAAAGCAGAAGAGCCCCCACCAAATCGCCGCTCCCAGAGCGGTTAAAAACAATCCCAGGCGGTACGCGCGGGGTTGGAAGGAAAGCCGCCATTCGCCGTTGCTTATCGCGTCCGCAGGGAGTTTTGCATGAACGGCGGATGCAAACGCGACGTCGCGGCCGCCGACTTTCCAATCGGGATACCAGCCCATGGCGAGCAGCGCGTCGCCGCTTTGCGCGGGATCGATCGGCGTTACGGTGATCGAGTTGACGGTTGGATAACGGACGTCGAAACGCCTTGGTGGAATTTTGGAAAGCGTGCCGAAGGAAACCGCCTCGCGCTGGATTTCCGGAAGCGGTCCGCCTTCGTGGCGCCACCAAGGGCCGTCGAGCCGGGCAAGGTCGATCCCCTTCAAGTCGTCCTGAAGGAACGCGGCCCCGCACCAGTTCGGGTTGTCGAAGGCGATGGGATCGCTGAAGCGCCTTGTGCGTGTATAGACAAGCTCGTCGATGGGAAGTTCCGTGTAGATCGCGCGCACGCCAAGGAGCGCAAGCAACGTGGCGTCGGGGCGCTGCTGGCGGAAGTTGCGATTGAAGGCGTAGAGGAAATCCTTCATGCGGGCCGTGGGAACAAGGCCCTCCTCGTAACCATCAATGGTGACGAAGTGTGCGGCGACGTTCATGTGCGGCTGAAGGGAAGCCATGCGGTTGTAGATGGGATTGCCGCGGGCAAAGGTGGCGTCGAAGTGGCGTTCGCGCACGAGCGAATCGTCATCGCCCATGGCGAGGCGGAAGAGTCGCTCGTCCGGCTTCGCATCCATTGCGCGCAGTTGGCGCAGTTGAAGCAGCACTGGTTCCATGGGAACGGGATAACAGAATTTCTCCTTCCGGCTGGGCACAAACAGGGAGAGAAAAATAGCGGCGCCCAACGCGATGCGCGTGGCTGTGCGCGATCTGGGGGTTTTTAATTTTTCCGTGATCCAATCCAACCCAAGCGCACCAAGCGTGATGAAGAGGAATGCGTTCAACACGGCGATGCGCGCGGGAACGCGAAAGCCCTGCGCGGGAGGGAAAATTTTGAGGACGAATTCGTAGAGCGAGGCGCCGGGCTGCGGTTGTTCCGTGAAGTTTCCCGACCGCAGCGCCGCGACGCTGACGTTGCTTCCCATCGCAAGCAGCGTGAACAGCACAATCATGGAAACCATCGCCGCGGCGACCCTTCGCCGTCGCGTTCCGAAGGCGGCGAGCGCGAGCAGCAGCAGCGGCACGCCGACGTAGAGGCCGTACTCCCCGTAAGCGCGGCGATCCCACGCGGGTGATCCGTCCGCCTCGCGCACAATGTCGCCGTTTCCGTCCTTGATGAAGTAGCCGTCGCGAAAACTTCCGAAGTAGTGGGGTGCGAAGTAGGTCTTCAGCAGGTCCGGCGGCATGCTGAAGGAAATGGCATAGGTGGGATCGCGGAACTGGCGTCGCGAGTGCGATTGCAGTTCGAGCGTCATCAGAAGCTGCACGGCCACCAGCAGCGCGGCGATCAGCGCGGCGGCGGCGCAGGTGGCGAGAAGTTGCGCGATTCTTCCGGAGAATTTTCGCGTGAGGAGTCCGCCGATGATCAGCAGCGCGCAGAAGAACTGCGCGTAGAAGGCTTCCTGCGGATGACCCGTCAGGAAGGCGAGGGCTGAAAGCAGGGAGTACGCGGATGCGAAGGTGAAGGGGTGGATTCGTCGTTGTATATACATGAACATGCAGAGGGCCTGCAGTGGAAGCCAGGAGACGGCGGCGA
>JADZDZ010000126.1 GCA_020850785.1 Candidatus Sumerlaeota bacterium
CTTGGTGACGGTCACAAA
Source organism: Candidatus Sumerlaeota bacterium (assembly GCA_020850785.1). Classification (GTDB taxonomy): domain Bacteria; phylum Sumerlaeota; class Sumerlaeia; order SLMS01; family SLMS01; genus JADZDZ01. The sequence goes on from JADZDZ010000126.1 coordinate 19, forward strand.
ATCGTTCAAAAGAAACACAGCGACCACATCCGCATTCTGAAACACCGCCGCCGCGATGGGATTATTGGCGGCTGTTTCCCGCTTGAACGTGGCGGAGCCGGATTCGATGGCCTTCCCCTCGATGGTGAATTTCAGGGCATTTTCATTCGGGGTGGGGCTGACAGCGATGACGCGGGGCATTGAAACGATCTCCGGAAAATCTGATGGGCGACGGATGATTTCGTCGGCCCAAGGACGGTCGCGGCTGGGCGGCCCGCGTGCCAGCAAAAAGTTTCCCGCAGGCCGCTGGCATCGCGATTGCACAGAAGCAGTTGAAATGCGGCACCGAAGGAGCGAAAAATGCTGAAAACACAGGGTTTCCAAAATCTCATTAACGCGGCGGACGCGAATCCGCGGCTCTATGACCGCCTCATTGCGGCTTGTTCAATCCTAATTGCTGTTGGCCTGGTTGCCATGACGCTTCTTGCGGTGCAGCCGGTCGGTGCCGCCAGTGCTGGCAACAGCGCCACCATCAGGCACGCCGCCACCCAATAAGCATCCAAATCGGCTTGGCAACGTGGCCAACCCGGTGACACTTCTGACCTCCATCTTCGCGAGGCTTTACAATGATCAGTTCCCTCAATCGTAGCTCCCGCAACCGAAGCGGCTTCACCTTCCTCGAAATCATGTTCGTGGTGGTCATCATCGGCATCCTGCTCGCCATCGTGGGCCCGAAGCTGGCCGGCCGCTCCGAAAAGGCCCGCATCACCGCAACCAAGGCCCAGATGCAGGCCATCAGCACCGCCTTGAAGAGCTTCGAGGTTGATAATGGCTCCTATCCCAAGGAATTGGCCGACCTGCTTGAATCCGACGACGAAAACAAGGAATCCTATCTGGACGGCAAGGAATTGCCGAAGGACAGCTGGGGGAAGGAATTCAACTACAAGGCCCCCGGCGATCATAACAAGAAGAGCTTCGACATCTGGTCCAACGGCCCCGACAAGGAAGAGGGCACCGAGGACGACATCGCAAACTGGGCCGTCCCTTCGAAGTAATCACACCCACGACAGCATGGCATCCTCGCCGTTGCGGAGCACCTTTGCGCTGCCTCTGCAACGGCGAAGTCTTTTTCAAAGGAAACTCCGGGAAAGACACATTTCGAAATCCATCGCGGTGAAGTCATCGCGTTCCATGAAGGTTTGGAAAGTATCACTGGACGTGAGTCTCCGGTTCGTGCAATCTCCAAGTCGTTTGAGGGCCTCTTCCCATGACTGTGAAAGCAACCTACAAGAACGGCGTCTTCATGCCCAATGAGCCGGTGAACCTTCCGGAAGGAACGGTGGCAAACATCGAGTTTGAGCGACCGGAAAGTTCCGCAAAGCCTTGGATGGAACTGGCCGGCTCCATTTCCCGTCAGGATGCGGACGAAATGAGGACGGCGGTGGATGAAGCATTCGGGAAGGTGAATCCTGATGACTGGCGGTAGTGCCCTGCTGGACACAAGCGCCGCCATCGCATTTCTCAACAATGAAACGAGCGCCGTCCGCGCATTCGCCGAGTTGCGATCGCCATTCCTATCACCAACCATCTATGGCGAACTGCTGTTCGGGGCGCGCAATTCCAGCCGATTCCATCATAACAGACTGGCCATTTCACATCTTGTGGCGAACTGCGAAATGCTTCTCGTGGACAACTTGGTCGCGGAAGAATATGCGGCCATCAGATTTGAGTTGAAGGAAAAGGGGAAGCCGATTCCTGAAAACGACATCTGGATAGCGGCGACGGCACGCCACCATGGCATTCCCCTCTTAACCCTCGACGCCCATTTTCAGCAGGTGGATCGTCTTGGGCTGATCCGGCTTTCCTAAGGCCGTTCCACTTCCAAACCCCGGAGCGCACCGCATGAGCGCGCTGCTCGAAAAAATTGACGAAACCGCCGCGGGAATCAAATCCGCTTTCGGTACCCTGCCCGAAATTCTCGTGGTCGCCGGCAGCGGCCTTGGTGGGTTTGCCGCCACACTGGCGAACGCGAAGACCGTCTCCTACGACAAGCTGAAAAATTTCCCCGTCAGCACCGTCGTCGGCCATGCGGGAACGCTGGTGGTTGGCGAGTGCGCCGGCAAACCGATCATCGTGATGAACGGTCGTAAACATCTGTACGAAGGCGTGGATATCAACGTCACGACGCTCCCCCTCCGGGCGCTGCTGCGCGCGGGCGTCAAGATCGTGATTCTTTCCAATGCCGCCGGCGGATTGAATGTGAAATTTGACGTGGGCGACCTGATGCTGATCACTGACCACATCAACAACATGGCAAAGAATCCCCTGATCGGGGCGAACCTGAACGAGGTGGGCCCGCGCTTCCCGGACATGAGCCAGCCCTACGACCGAAAGTTGATGGACGTCGCACGAAAGGCGGCGCTCAAGCAGGGCATCACTCTTCGTGAGGGGGTCTACATCGCAGGCACCGGGCCCAGCTACGAAACGCAGGCGGAGGTGCAGATGCTGCGCATGTTCGCCGATGCCGTCGGCATGAGCACCGTGCCGGAAAACATCGTCGCCGTGCATGCGGGCGCGCGCGTGCTCGGCATCTCCGTGATCACGAACTCATTGGTGCAGCGCACCGACGTGAAGACAACGCACGAGGAAGTCACCGAAGTTGGAAAAATTTCCGGGAAGAAGTTCACAGCCCTTGTGGAAGAGATCGTTCGCTCGCTGTGATTGACGTTGAAAACCTGACCAAATTCCACGGCGCGCACCGCTCGCTGGACGGCGTGAGTTTTCGCGTCGGCGAAGGTGATATCCTTGGTTTCCTCGGCCCCAATGGCGCGGGGAAATCGACCACGATGCGTTGCCTGATGGGCTTGGTAAGGCCCACTGCCGGCACCCTTCGTGTGAACAACCTCGACGTTCAGAAGGACTACGAACGACTGCGCGGCATGATCGGCTACCTGCCGGAGCAGGCGCCGCTCTACGGGGACATGACCGTCTCCTCCTACCTCGAATTTCTTGGCGGCATGCGCAATCTGGACGGCCGCGCGGCAAGGCGCGAAATGGAACGCACCACAGGGCTGCTCGGCCTTGCGAACGAGCGGAAGCGGTTGCTGCGGAACCTGTCGAAGGGGACGCGCCAGCGCGCGGCACTCGCCGGTGCATTGATGGGCGATCCGAAGCTGCTGATTCTCGACGAGCCGACCGCGGGTCTCGATCCAGCGCAGATCGGCGAGGTCCGCTCGCTCATCCGTTCCTTCAAGGGAAATCACACCGTCATCCTTTCAACGCACATCCTCTCCGAAGTGGAACTCACCTGTTCCAACATTGTCATCATCGCGCAGGGGCGCATCGCGGCGAAGGGGACCCACGAGGAATTGTTGAACACGATCCCGCGCGAGCTTGTCATCGTGGCACGCGGACCCGAAGCAACATTCCGCACAACGTTGCAGAAAATTTTCGGTGATGGCATCGCCCACGCGCAGGTGGATGGCGCCTGCAAGGCCGTCATTCCGCAGCAGGCGGGCAACGATCGGCGTGCGGAAGCCGCCAAGGCCCTCATCGATGCGGGCCTTGAACTGCTGCAGCTTTCACACACGAATGCAACTTTGGAGGACGTCTTCCTGAGCGTGACGGAAAAAGGGAGTGGTGCGTGACAGATTTTTTCCGCCAATGGCTGCTGGTGTTCCGGCGTGAGCGCAATGCGCTGCTGACGCTGCCACTCTACTACGTTTTGTGCGGAATCTTTTTCCTTCTCACCGCGCTGATCTATCTCGGCACGCTGGTGGAGTTTTCGCGCGGCGGCGAAGGCACCACGGTGAACGCAACGGCCTCGGTGATCCGCCCCGTTTTCCACATGGTTCACTTCTTCCTTCTGGTGCAGATTCCGCTGCTGACGATGCGCGTCTTTTCGGAGGAGCACGCCAACGGGATGCTGGAGCTGCTGCAAACAACGCGGCTGCGGGACTGGGCGCTGCTGCTGGGCAAGTTCACGGGCACCTTCGGCGCGATGGCGATTTACCTGCTGCTCACGTTCCTGTTTCCCATCACCACGGCGATGCTGGGAACGGTGGAATGGCCCGTGGTCATTGGGGGAATGTTGGCGCTGCTGGCCAGCGCCGCCGCGTACACGGCCATCGGAATCTTCTTCAGCGCCCTCACGGAATCGCAGGTCGTCGCGGCGGTGTTCTCCTACGTCGCACTTTTCCTCCTCGTCTTCTCGCAGGCGCTGGCGGACACCGCCCATGTGGGCGCGCTGCAGGACTTCACGCGGCATTTCAGCGTGATGGAACACGTCGGCGCGATCCTGAGCGGCAACATTGCCGTGATGA
>JADZDZ010000127.1 GCA_020850785.1 Candidatus Sumerlaeota bacterium
CGCCGCTTCTTCGGCGTGGAAATCGTCAAATCACCCTGCAAATAGCGGGCTGTCAGCGACTTCTTCTCCTTCAGAATTTCCTGCGGGCTCCCTGCGGCGATGACCTCCCCGCCCAACTTTCCCGCGCCCGGTCCAAGATCAAGAACGTAGTCCGCCGTGCGAATCGTTTGCTCGTCATGCTCCACCACGAGCACCGTGTTCCCCGCGTCGCGAATCCTGCAAAGCGAGTGAATCAGCTTTTCATTGTCGCGCTGGTGAAGGCCGATGCTCGGCTCGTCGAGGATATACAACACGCCGCGCAACCGCGATCCAATCTGCGTTGCAAGGCGGATGCGCTGCGCCTCGCCGCCGGACAACGTCCCCGCCTCGCGATCCAGTGTCAGGTAATGCAGCCCCACGTTGAGCAGGAATCCCAAGCGATCAGTAACCTGCCGCAGCGGCTGCTGTGCGATTTCCTTCTGTCGGTCGGACAGCGTGAGGCCATTGAAAAAATCCAGCGCGCGCCGGATGTTCAACTGGCAGACCTGCGAAATGTTCCTGTCGCCGATCGTCACCGCCAGCGATTCCGGCTTCAGCCGCGCGCCATTGCAGCTTGTGCAGGGAGTCATGCGCAGGTAATCGGCGAACGTGTCGAACTCATCGCCGGATTCCGAATCCTCCAGGCGCTCCGTCAGGTGGGCGATCAGGCCGCTCCACTCCTTGATGCCCGCGATCTTCTTCTTCGTCCCATTGAGCAGAACATCCCGCGATGCCTTGGGAAGATCGCACCACGGTTGGTTCAGGTCGATCTTCAAATCCTCCACCACATGATGGATCGCGTTGGTGATACTGCTGATGCGGCGCGCCTCCTTCAGTTCGCGCGGGGAGCGGCGCGCAAAATGCCATTTGAAGGGGCCGATCGCTCCCTGATGCAGCGAAATGTTCGGATTGGGGATCATCCGATTTTCGTCGATTTCGGGAATCGCGCCAAGCCCCTCGCAGGTGGGACAGGCGCCGTAGCGCGAGTTGAAACTGAAAACGCGCGGCGCCATTTCCACGATTTGCGGCCCATGAACGGGACAGCCGAGTTCCTCGCTGAACAGGCGTTCGCCCTCCCACGTGACGCCGCGCGGAAATTTCCCTTCGCTGTCCGCGACGGTTTCCAGAATCACAAGGCGTTCCGATCGCCGCAGCGCGTTCCTGATCGCCTCATGCATTCGCGGCCGCGCGTCGGGATGAATCACGATGCGGTCAATCACCAGGGAAATGTCGTGCTTGTATTGCTTCCGAAGGCGCAGCGTGGGATCGAGATCGACCATTTTCCCGTCAATCTTCGCGCGCACGATTCCTTCCTTGAGCACCTTCTGGAACAGCGCCTGATACTCCCCCTTGCGGCCGCGAATCACCGGGGCCAGCACCATCACGCGCGTGCGTTCGGGCAATGCCATAGCCGCGTTGGTGATGTCCTCCGCCGTTTGCCGCACCAACCTGCCGCCGCACTGCGGGCAGTGCGCCTGCCCGATCGTGGAATAGAGCAGGCGCATGTAGTCGTAAATTTCCGTCACCGTCCCCACAGTGGAGCGCGGGTTGCGGCTCGTCGTTTTCTGCTCGATGGAAATCGCCGGGGAGAGCCCTTCGATGCGCTCGACGTGCGGCTTGGGAAGCTGGTCCAGAAACTGCCGCGCGTAGGCGGACAGCGACTCCACGTAACGCCGCTGCCCCTCCGCATACAACGTGTCAAAGGCGAGCGAGGACTTCCCGGAACCGCTGAGGCCCGTGACAACCGTCAGCGACTGGCGCGGAATTTCCACGTCGATATTTTTCAGGTTATGTTCACGCGCGCCGAAGACGCGGATTTGTCGCAATGCCATGTTGTGAGCCGGGTTTTGTTCCTGCGCGAAAGCGGACTGAATGGTGCGCGAAATGATCCCCGCGAAGCAAGAAGCGGATTTCGGGCCGAAGGCGAAAATTTGGTGGTGAGCATCCGCCGGAAAAATCGTTGTCAGCGGTGCCCGCCTGCCGCAACGTCTGCGTGTCCCGTTCCACGATGAGGGGCGGCGGTTTGCGCGGGCTGGTGCTGCCGACAACATTGCATGGAAGGTTGGCTTGTGATCCTTTGCCGGATAAGCGGCTACAGCATGTATCCGCTCCTGCGGCAGGGGCGGAAGGTGCTCCTGAAACCCATCGCACAGCCGCATGAATTGAGGGTTGGCGATGTGGTCGCATGCAGGCCCGGCGCGGGGGAACCCGCCATCCATCGCGTCGTAAAAATCGCGGACGACGGACGGCTTTTCATCACCAAGGGGGACAATTGTCGCAGGTCCGACCCCACGTGGAAGCTGTCACAGGCGCTGGGTGTGATGGTGGCTGCGGAGGATGCGGGCGGTGCCTGGTGCGAGCCGCGCCCCTGCGTTGCAAGGCTCTTCGTGACGGGGCAGCGTTGGGGCTTCGTGCGGATTCTTCGTTTCTTCTTTCGCTTCTTTCCCGGCCTCGGATGGCGGCGCGTTGCCGGCAGAAGAAAATGGCTTGTTGAGGATGAGACCAGCGGGATGGTTTTCCTCATCGACTCCGCCACTCAATCGCGCCATTCGCTGACCCCCGTCGCGCGTGAAATCTGGGAATACCTGCACGAGGGAAAATCCGAGGCCGAAATCGTGCGGGCGCTTCACGATGTCTATACGAACATCCCCGCGGAGGAGTTGCGCGCGGACGTTTCACGCACCATCAGTGATTTTCGTCGCCTGAAGCTGATTTAGCGCGCTCGCGCCAAGGGGCCGTTCCGCCGTGCTCCCCGCAGGAAAACGACCGGCGGGAAGCTCCCGAATACGCCTGCGGGACGCCGCCGCCGGCAAACCTGGCATATTGCCATTGAATCCATTGAAGCGGGCGGCTTCCGTGCCTTCACTTGACCTGAGTCGCGCGCGGCTATGTGATCCAGCGGCGATCATCCTTCGGCGGCCTGCTTGATCGCGCAGGCTGTCCAATTTATCGAGGTCTGTCCGTTTGACCGTACCGCGCTTCTCCTTCGGCTTTTTGATTGTCCTGTTCTTGATGCTCCTCGCGGGAGTTCCTTCGGGAACCAACGGGGCCGTCCCCGTCGAATCGCCGGAATTGAAGGCGCTTCTTGTTCGCAAGGAAGTCAAACTGGAGACGGTTCACACCGAGAAGAACGACAGCGTCGTCAGTTTTACTTTGCAGCGGTCGGACCTCACCACGATCCCACCGCGCGTTTTGCTCCCCTTCTGGATCGTCGCGCCTCCCGGCGGCACCGCCACCGTCCGCATCCAAAACGCGGAATGGTACGTCCTTGCCGGCTCTGGAAAACTGGATGGGCCGTTCAAGCTTGGCGAACAAACCTCGTGGGGGACGATGGCGCCGATCCAAACCACGGTTCGCGTGCTGCCGCAGGACGACTTCCGCACCGTGTCGTTACAGCGCGCCGAGTTCTTCGTTGCCTCCAACATCACCCGCACACTGGACGGGAAGAACGACAGCGGCACCGCGATCATCACGAAGGCAACCCTGTCCATCACCATTCAGGCGGCGCCGGGGGATGCGGCCACACCGTTGGATCTTTCGAAGGATGATCCGTACCTTGAATCGCTTCTGAATCTTCTGGTCGTGAACAAGGGACAGATCGGCACCTGCGCGCGCGCACCAAAGCCGCTTCCCAACGAGGACAGCATCCGGACTTGGAATGACATGCTCACTGCGGCGGAAAAGCGCGGGCCAATCCTGCTTTCGAAGCTCCCGCGGGGCGGCGTCTATGCGCTGCGTTCGTCGATGCTGCGCGATGCCGGCGTGGCGCCGGAAACGATGCCCGTCAGCCGCATCCGCGTTTTCGCCGGCAAGGATGAGCTTCCCCTCATCGAGGCAGACGTGGCGAACGATCTGCTGATTGGAAACGCCTCGTTGATTTTCTACGTCCCCATCGATGTGACGGACAAAAAGCCATACACCGCGCTCTGGGTGATGATGGCGGGCGAGGGGGAGAAGCCGCGCCGCATCACGCTGGAAAAAGTGCCGGAGGTCGTCACGCCTCCGCAGGAAATCAGCGGCACCGTGATGACGCGCATTTTTCAGCCCAACATCTTCAGCCACGAACAGCCGATCACGGCGCCCATGCTGAAGTGGTCCACGGCGGAAATCCCCCCCACGGGGTTTGAAAACTACGAATTCGAAGTCTCCCACATCCACGCCAACACCCAGGC
>JADZDZ010000128.1 GCA_020850785.1 Candidatus Sumerlaeota bacterium
AGTGAATCACTAGCCGTGGACCTCCCAGTTCTCCGCCCCGGTTGGTTTCATGCGCTTTCGTTCCGTCCTCCTTGCAGCCGCGATTTTTCTCACCTCCTCAGCCTTTGCCGCCCCGCTGGACAACACCGTCGAAGGAATGATCAGCAGCGGCGGCGCCAAGCACGCCGTTTGGGGAATTTACGCCATTGATGCGAAGTCCGGCGCGGTGCTGGTGGACATCAACGGCACGCGGCTCCACACGCCGGCGAGCAATCGCAAGCTGGTCACGGCGGCGATGCTTTGCTGGAAGTTTCAACCCGACGAGACAGTGACCACGGAACTGCGCGGCGGCGCGCTGACGGGTGGCGCGATTGCCGGCGATTTGGTGCTGCGCGCGGGAGGCGACCCAAGCTGGACGCCGGAACTGATTGGTGCTTCCGGCCACACGAAGCTGACGGCACTGGCCAGGGAAGCGGCGAAGAACGGTCTCCGGCATGTGAAGGGAGACCTCGTCATCGACACGGGAATCTATGACGTGGCGGAGCCGATCCCGCCGGGCTGGGCCTGGGACAACCTTGATGCCAGCTACGCGGGAAAGCCGTCGGCGCTTTCCTTCAACGAGAACCTTGTTGGCGTGACGGTGAAACCGGGGCGCGGATCGGAACCGTTGGATGTGACGCTGGCGATTTCGTCAGAGGCTTTCCAGGTCATCAACCAATCGCGCACGCTGGGCGGCGGATCAGCGCCGACACTGCGCGTGAATCGCAGCCTCGATGGGCACGCGGTGACGGTGGCCGGTGGACTTCCGCAGGGATCACAGGGCTCCACGGTGACGCTTCCCACGGGGCGTCCCATCGCGATGGCGGCGGAACTGATGCGAAAGGCGCTGGAGAAGGAAGGGATCGTGATCGATGGAAAGACGCGCATCGACCGCAACGTGGAGCGGGAATCGACGCAACTGGCGGCGGTGACAGGCGCCCCCGTGTCCCAGGTGCTGCGGGTGTGCATGCGCGAAAGCGACAACTTTCTGGCGGAATCGCTCTACCTGCTGGCCAGCACGAAACGCTTCGGATCGGCGGGTTATCAGGGCGCCTACAAGATGGAGAACGAATACTGGAAAAGCATCGGCGTTGATCCCATGGAAATTCACGCGGCGGACGGCAGCGGCCTCTCGCGCGAGGATTTCATTTCACCGCATGCGCTCGTGACGCTGCTGAAGGCGAACGAGAAGGTCGATTGGTTCGTGGATTCGCTCCCCGTCAGCGGGCAGTCGGGCACCTTGAAGTACCGCCTGAGTGCGAACGGCCTTGCGGGGCGCGTGATCGCGAAAACGGGAACGCTTGATTCAACGTCCGCCCTGAGCGGCTATATCAAATGCCCGTCGGGAAAGATCATCATCTTTTCCATCATGGCAAACAACTACACATGCAGCACGAACACGATTCGCGCGAAGACCGACGATATCGTGGAGCTTCTGGCGCAGCGATGAATCAGTTGTCGGATGGCTTGGAACGCCAGCGTCCCCAACTCCGCAACTCGTCCGCCTTCCCGTTCATTTCCGGAAGGTAACCGGGGCCGATCAGCTTCACCTCGAAGGTGCTGACGGCATCGTGGTCGCGCTCAAGTTCTCCTTCGACGACGACGTAGTAATCCCGCGTCACCACGCTCGTGGCAATTTCCGGCGAATCGCTGCGCACGCTCAGAATCAAATCCTCAAGGTGATAGGCCCCCTGAATCGCAGGCAGCGCCTTGGGGATGATGAGAGTGCCCGTGGCGACATCAATAATGATGCTCTGCGAGTTCAGCCGCGCGCGATGCTCCACCAGAAAGGTGATCGCGAGCAACGCCGTGACGACGACCAACAGCGTCACCAGCATCCCGACGGACCAACCCAGCAACCATCCCGTCAGTGCCACCACTCCCATCATCGCAGTGACAGACCATGCGGAACTGACGATCGGAGAAAGGCGGCCGGGGGCTGCGCCCTTGTCATCGGTTGTTCCGAAAAAATATCGCGTTCCCATCTTCCCGCGAATATCGAGTTTGAAGATTTTCTGGCAATTGCGTGCCGTGGCATTTTGGTGAATCGGCATTTGCGCGAAGCCAAACTTTCCGAAAGCGGTGATCTGGGAGCCGGGGGTGTTACCTGCCGCACCGGGCTTCATTCGGTCAAAGAAAAAGGGGACGGTGGCATGGCGTTGTAAAACCGTTGGCAGGGAGGGGATTGGCTGGCACGATCAATCCCATGAACGGCGATGCCCGAATCCCCGCAGCCACTCTGGACATCACAAAGGATGTCTGCCCGCTGACTTTCGTGAAAACGAAGCTGGAGTTGGAGGAACTGGCGGAAGGCCAGTTTTTGGAAGTGATCCTGCGCGACGGAGAACCGCTGCACAACGTGACGCGATCCTGCGAACAGGATGGTCACCGGGTGCTGGAAAAGGAACCGCGCGAGGGGGGAAAGTGGCGCCTGCTCATCCGCCGGGGTGCGGGGTAAACGCACGCACGTAGTCGCGCGCGGCCGCCGCAGGATCGATCGTTCCATACAACCCGCCAATCGTCGCAACACCCGCAGCGCCTGCTGAAACCAGAGCGGGAACGTGCCCCGGCGCGATGCCGCCAAGCGCAATGATGGGAAGCGAAATTCCTTCAATCATCGCGCCAAGACCAGCAATGCCAAGAGGCGGATGCGCAAGAGGCTTGCTGTGCGGCGCGAACACGGGCGACAGAAACGCATAGTCGGCTCCCTGCTGCTGCGCGGTGATCAACTGCTCGCGTGTGTGGCAACTGACGCCGCGAATCAAAGCGCCACCGCTCCGTTGCAGGAAACCCGCGAAGGTATCATGCACGCCATCCGCTCCACATTCGCGCGCGACGGCTTCGTCACTGTGAATGAGAAGCACTGCGTCGAACGTTGCCGTGAGGGCACGAAGCTGGTTCGCGAGCACAAGCAGACTTTCCGACGGGAGGTCCTTTTCGCGCAGGAGGATCGCACGAACGCCCGCATCAAGGAGCGCGTGCGACTGCTCCAGCAGCGGCTTCTCTCCCCCGCAATGACGGCGATCGGTGATCGCAATCAGGCGAAGGCGCGCGTCGAATGGCAACGTCAGCGGTACTCCGCCGTATCGAGGAGAATCGCGAGGGACAACGCCACGCGGCGGTCGATCAGCAGGCTTGGGTCGTCGCGCAGGTCGAGCACATACTGGTCCGTGATCGTCAGCTTGCGGTTGTACTCCCCCGCATGCCCGCCTGTGGGAAACACGATGTCAAAGTTCGTGCGCAGCAGCCCCCACATGGTGCCGAGGTAGCGGCGCAGCAGCGCGAGCGACAGGGAATCCTCGCGCACGCGGCAGATTTCGCGCCCGTCCATGGTCTCCGCAATCCACTGACGCCGCCACATTGACTTCACGAAATGGCGGCGCGCACGCGCGACGGGGTTCCCCGCCGCGTCAAAAATTGTAAACCATGAGTGCATGCCGAACTTGTTGTCCTGCGTGATCATCAGCGTCTGAAACTGTTCGCTGGCATCCGTGAAGATGCGGATGTCCCGGTAGGGGGTCAGCAGAACGCGTATCAACCATGACAGCAACCGCACGCCGATCATCAGCGCGAAGGGAAGAACGATGTCCTGCGTGGCGATGAAGATTTTCACCGCATAGACGAAGACAATGAAGGACACGATCAGTTGGGCGAACGTTGCCATTGACGAAAGGAACAGCTTCGGCGGGCGCACGACGAAGAAGCGGTCGCGTCCCTGCTCGTCCACCACGGAATATTTCTGCGCGATGGTGAGCAGTTGCTGGCGCACGAAGAGAACATGATAGGTGAAGAGATTCTCCAGATACCACAGGGTGGCCGGGGGAAGCGTCGTGGTGCCGGGCGCGGGCTCGATCGGTGCCTGCTTCATCATTGCTGCGCGGCTCCCAAAAATTTTCGGTAGTAGGCGTCCGTCGCATCGACGAGCGCATCAAGGCTGAAGTGGGAAGCGCGCTCGACACAAGCGCGTTGCATGGACGCAAGACCCGCGACTCCGCAACCAACCGCCGCGCGAAGCTGCTCCTCCAGCTTCGCCACATCCCCGGCGTCGTGAATCCAGCCGATTGTGGTCGAATTGATCGCCTCGGCGTTGCCCCCCACATCACTTGCGATGACGGGCTTCCCGCAGGAAAGGGCCTCCACAATCGCGTTGGAAAAACCTTCCTTGAAGCTGCTGAGGAGCACCACATCCGCCGCGTTGTAAACTTGGGGCATGTCATCGCGACGCCCCAGAAACCTGACGCAGGCGCCAAGGTCCGCAGCCGCTCCCTTCAACTCCGCCTCCAACTTTCCCTCCCCGGCGAAGACGAGCATCGGCTTCGATCCATCAGAGGACGCCTGCACGCGACGGAATGCCTCCAACATTCCCGCCGGATTTTTCTGCGGATGCAGACGCGCAGGCACGACGATGACAACCTGATTGTCCGCCGCGCCAAGTTCCCTGCGGACCTTCCCACGCTGGGCGTCGTCCGGTTGAAAAAGGGACGTATCAATGCCGTTGTAGAGAATCGGCGCACGGGCCTCGCCGATACCAAGCCGGGCCATCACATCCCGCTGCACGGCCCGCGAAACGCAGAACGTGGCGGTGCGATGGGGAGCCAGCGCGCGATCCGTCGTGACCTGCCGGGGCGTGTCCCAACTCGCCACGTTGTGGAGATGCGCGAGCACCACGGGAACCCTTGCGAAGCGTGCGGCAATCGTCGCGGGAACGTTCGAGCGATACATGTGCGAATGCACGATCGACGCATTCACCCGCTGCAGGTACCTGCGAAATTTCCAAATCCCGAAGGGTGACAGGCGCGACGCGAAGGGGATGACGGTGACGTCGATTCCCTGGCCGCGAACCTCCGCCGCCAAGGGGCCCTCCTCCCGCAGGCAAACCACCTTCATATCCCAGCCACGATCGCGAAGCCGTGGCAGCACGCTGACGAGGCGGCGTTCGATGCCGCCCACGGGCAGCCAGGTAATCACGCGCACAACGACCGGGTTCACGTCACTTCTTCCCGTAACCAAGGAAGGGATCGAGTTGCGTCACTTCCGCAACGGGCCGTTGCGACTGCGAAATGACGGCCTTGTAGGTTTTCTGGATGGGATCGTACTGCCATTCGATGAGCACCGGTTCCCGCTGAAGGGAGAAGTTGCCGTAGCGCGCCGGCAGGAATCCCTCCCCGGAGCGGTAGACAATCGCGCGTGAAGTTTCCCCATCGGAAGGCGTGGTGAGCAACTGATATGGAGGCAGCTCATTGGTGGAGGACAGTATCACTCCCTGCGGAAGCACCTCGTAGTAGATGGTGGCTGATTCCCGATCCGAAGGTTGGGAGTCCATGGGCGTGAGCGAGCGCGTGGATTGCAGGGCCCCCTTGATGCGATCGAGATAAAACCGCTGCGGACGCACGATGGGGAGGAAAGCGACCCACTGCTCCGGCTCCCCCTCCCACACGCACCACTGGCCTCTGGGGGCGAGGGCGCTGCGAAGAACGCGGTACTGCGCGGCGCCACGGGAATCACCGAGTTCCGCGCCGGGGAAAATTCCCAGCGCCTGATTGGCAACATCGATGGAGAAGCTCAGTTCACCGCTGGGGGGCTGGGTCGGTACGAAACGCGCGGGGGCACGACTTCTGACGGCCAAGAACCCCGTATAGGCGCTGATAAACAGCGCGGCGCAGAGGAAGACGGCAAAGAGTGACAGATAGGTGCGGCGAAGGCGCCGCGCGCGAACTTCCGCCTCCGTGAATGTCGGTCCGCGCTGAGGCATAAAAAATTTGACCGCCTTCGTGAGAAGGCGGTCAAGGTCAGGCAGGTTAAGCTGTCAGCGTGTTACTGACGAACGCGCCACAGGTCGCCATCGGAGATGGTGCCGTTGGTCGGATCGTAGGTGAACGCGCCGCGGCCGTTGGCCAGCGTCGGAGCACCCGTCTGCAGCAGGATTGAAGGCTGTGCAGAAGCCGTGTTGTCATACACGGTTTCGATCAGGTCGGTCTTCGGGTTGTTGACCAGCGTGCCGGAGTTCCATGCAAGGTCGCCACCAGCTGCTTCGTCAACGTCCGGGCCCCATGAGCCAAGAATCCAGCCTGGGCCGTCTGTGTAGTAGCGGAAGCCGATGCCCTTGGTATCCGCGAACGGATCGGGGAACACGGAGGTGATGTACGCGATCGGCGTCGTCAACGTAAGGAGCTGCGTTGTGTGACGAGCGCGGAAGGTACGACCAACACCCGTGGTCGGAGCCGTGCGGTACGCACCCATGTCAGCGGTCGGGGCAGTCGCAAGCGACAGATCCGCACCGGTCATGGCGGGGTATTCGTTATTATCCACATAGTACGATTCAACAGCCGTCGCCAGTGAACGGTGGTCGGAGCGAACACGCGCAACTTTTGAACGCGTCTGCGCTTCCAGGAAGTTCGGAACAGCGATCGCGGCGAGAATGGCAATGATTGCCACCACGATCAGCAGTTCGATGAGGGTAAAGCCGCGTTTCTTCAACTGCGGACCCTCCTTTCTTTTGGGATGAGGGGCTCACCAAGGAGCGCCTTTCAAGATGCGTAAGACCAATTTCGCCGCAATGCGCTTGGGTCAAGGTGAAAACAAAAGAAAAAAAACCGCTTACCGCACCTGTTTTACGTAAATAGCGAAATGATTTGGACGACTATGCCCAATCCCACCAATAAGAGTAAAAATTTACCCCATCGCCACAGGGTCTTGGCCGCCAACCGCCCGTCAAACCCCGATTCCAGCACCGTCATGCACAACGACACGATGAAAGTGAGGTAAATGGATGAAAGCAGGAAGGGCAAAGCGTGGATATTCATTGGTCTGGGAGGCTACGCGGCGGCCTTTTCCGAGGTTGGCGGGGTGTGTTCCTGCGTGAGTTCCGGCGAGCCCGCCAGCAGGTCATAGAGCCGAACCGTGGCAAAGTAATTGAGGCCCCCCGCCACAACCAAATGGAAAGAACCCAGGTCTCCGTAGGTGCTGGCGGCCATGCGCCTCAGGTTGAAGTAGGCGTCGGGGGCCTCCGCAGCGGCTCCGTGCAGGGCCTGCAAGGCCAGCCATCCCGCCCCGTGGAAGGACTGGGAAAGGTAGGTTAGCACCGCGACCACGTTGAAATCCGGGGTGAATGGCTTCCAACTGAGGGGTGGAAGAATCGTCCCCCCAAGCAAAACGCCGATTGCGAAACAGATATTGATAAGGACAAACAGGACGCACGCGCGCCGCCAGTCCTTGCAGAGCGCAAAGCCAAGGCCGGGAATCAGCCAGTTTAGCAGGCACAAGCCCAAGGCCGCGGGCACCGAAATGCGAGGAAGCGGTTGTTGGGCCACGAACGGAAAAGAAATGCCTTCAGTAAGGGATGCGGGTGCCGCAATGGGGCCGCCTAGGAACACGTTCAGTCGTTCCATCGTCAACGCGAATCACCGGCTAATGACCGTGGTTGGGGCGTTGTTGTTTGCTTTCCTGCTGGGGGGAGGCGGGGCGCAGGGGGCGGAAGTCGAAACCTACAGGGTTGGCCCCGCAGCCCGTAACCTTTCCTTCAACCGGGGGGCGAAGGTGCTGGCGGCCTCGCAGGCGCTCGGCGGCGTGACCTTCCTGAAAATCGAAGACGGGAAGGTCGTGGCTCAGGAATTTCATCAGGAATGGCAGACCCTTCACGCGCTCCCGCTGGAAGATGGGGCATTTCTGCTGGCGGACCGCTTTGCCGGCATCCGGTTGGTCGCGCCGGCTCAGCAGGAGACCTTTGGCACCTACGGGGAGAAGCTCAACTTCCCGTGCGAGGGGATTCCGACTCATCTGGTCGTTGACAAGGACCGACTGCTGGTCGCCGCCGGGGGCGCGGGATTGCTGCTGTATGAATGGCCGCTTCATGATGCGGCGCCGATGTTGCGCGGGCGGTTTCCCTTCGTCGATTATACGAAGGAGATCGTCTTGGATGGCCGTGGAATGGCCTACTTGGCGGACAATTTTGAGACCGGTTTGCAGATCATTGACCAGCGCGACCTCATGCGCCCAAAGCTGATGGCACTGCGGAGCGGCGGCTTTTTTGATTCGGTCGCGATTCACGGCGAACTGCTGGCGGTGGCGAACCGTCGCCACGGGTTGCAGTTGTGGAACGTGCAGAACCCCGCCAAGCCGGAACTGATGCAGGCTGTCACGCTGGAAGCCAAGGGGTTCCCAAAATCGATCACTTTTGGAAGCGAAGGGAAACTGGTGCTGTGCCACGGCGGCGGCGGCGCCTTCCTTTACGAACCGCGCGTGAAGAATGGGGTTTTGGAACTAAAGGCCGACGGGCGGATCACGCCCGATGCAGCTTCCGCATTGCACTCGGTGTTCCTGTCACCGGGTCTGATTGTTGTTAGCAGTGAACGCGGTGAGCTTTTTTTCTGCCGTATTGGCGCGCAGTAGCAGCCTCCCGAACCATCCAGTGAAAATCCGCCACCGGGCGCAACCTTGCCACGCCTGAAATTCCTCAAAACGATCCTCGTGTCGCTGCTGATTCTTTCGGCAGGGCCACTGTTCGCGTTCCTGAACGGGGGGAAGTTTGACTCCGCAGAGGAGCGGAAGGCGGTCGAGGCGGCGGAACGCGAGTTGGATTTCCGCAACTACGACAAGGCGTGGGAACTCGCGGTGAAGGCTTCGAACGACTTCCCGAAAAGCCTGAACACGGTGCGCATTGTTGTCAGCGTGGCGTTCTCCACGGGGCGCTTCGCGGAAATCTTCACGATGTACGATTCCGCGAAGCAGGACGACGTGAATGCGCAAATCCGCAAGCACTACGCCCACGCCTGGGCATCAGTGCTGTCAGGAGATGCGCGCGCGGGACGGCCGGAGATCACCCGCGCAATGGCGCTGGCGAAGGGTGACAATTTTGAATTGGAACGCGTCTTCCTTGTGCTGCGGCGAATGATGCTCACGGAGGACAAGGATGCGCTGATTCGCGACTACGAAGCGTTCGTCCGAAAATACAATGACGTGGGGTTGGCGCACCTTTCCTACATCAACCTTTTCAATTTCATTGGCGATGGCTCCCCGACGCAAAAGCGCGCCGTGGCGGCGGCGATGGCGGCCCCGGAGCGCACACCGCAGACGTACCGCATCGCCGCGGAATTGGAGGAAACCGCGTTTTGGTATGACCCGCAGGACGGGCTGGAGCTGATTGAAAAGGGACTGAAGGAGTTCCCCGACAGCACGGAGCTGGCGATTCGCAAGAGCTACTACCTGCGCCGCGCAGGCTTTGGCGGGGAGGCGCTGGCGTGGATTCAGGAATGGCGCAAGATCGCGCCCAACCATGGTGACTTCATTCAGATCGAAACCGAACTGCTGCGCGAGGAAGGGCGCTGGGACGAGGCGCTCGCGGCCTGCGATCACCTGAAGAAGATCACCAATCAGGAGAATATTTCCGAGCGCCACATCATCACGCGCGCGGAAATCCTTCATGACGCGGGGCGCGATGGAGAGGCGGTGGAAATCCTCGGCGCCTATGTGAGCAATGACCGCGGCGCGCGAAACTGGCAGGCCGCCGTGCAAATGCTGACACGGCTGCAATCGGCCCAGCCCGGCGAAAAGGTCCGCATTCTGACGGACATCCCCTTCCTGCAACAGCGCGGCAACTACTGCGGTCCCGCCAGCCTTCACATGCTGCTCGATCACTACGGCATCCAGC
>JADZDZ010000129.1 GCA_020850785.1 Candidatus Sumerlaeota bacterium
CACTGCGAACCGGGGTTCTGGGAGAAGTTTTACTTCCGTCCCGGAAATCTTGGCTACCCAGTGTTCCAGACGAAGTTTGCAAAGATCGGCGTGTACATTTGCTATGACCGCCATTTCCCCGAAGGTTGGCGCGCATTCGGACTGAACGGGGCCGAGATTGTCTTCAACCCCTCCGCCACCGTGGCGGGCCTCAGCGAGTACCTGTGGAAGCTGGAACAACCCGCCGCCGCCGCGAACAACATCTACTATGTCGGTGCCATCAACCGCCCCGGCACGGAAACGCCCTGGAAGATTGGTGAGTTCTACGGCCAGTCGTATTTTGCCGATCCACGCGGCCAGATTGTGGAGCAGGGCCCCCGCGACAAGGATGCGGTGGTTGTGGCAGACCTTGACTTGGATAGGATTCGCGAAGTCCGCACGACATGGCAGTTCTACCGCGATCGCCGTCCGGAAACCTACGAATCGCTGACGGCGCTCTAACGCCTGCCGTCGGCCATTGAAATGAGTTCCTCCGCCACCGCCCATCATTCCGCGCTCAGCAACGAAGACCTCGCGCCTGTACCGCCGGAGAAACGCACCTGGAACCGCTGGACCATCGCGGCTCTTTGGGTGGGGATGGCGGTTTGCATCACGACGTACAACCTCGCTGCGGGAATGATCTCCCAAGGCATGACGTGGTGGCAGGCGGTCCTGACGGTGGCGCTCGGCAACCTGATCGTGTGCATTCCCATGATCCTGAATGCACATCCGGGAACGAAGTACGGAATCCCTTTTCCCGTGCTGGTGCGTGCATCGTTCGGAACCTTGGGTGCAAACATCCCCGCGATCATGCGAGCGCTGGTGGCCTGCGGTTGGTTTGGTATTCAGACGTGGATCGGCGGCAATGCGATCTACCTGATGAGCGCGAAGATCATGGGCTTCCAGCCCGCCGATCCCATCGGATGGCTGGGAATCAATGCGGGGCAGTTCCTCTGCTTCATGATTTTCTGGGCGATCAATTACGTCTTCATCATCATCGGTACGGAATCGATCAAGTGGCTGGAAAATCTCGCGGCACCGTTCCTGATTGTGGTCGGCCTTGCGCTGATGTTCTGGGCCGTCAGCAAGGCGGGGGGCTGGGGAGTCGTCCTTTCGCCGGAAACAACGGAACGCCTGAAAAATCCTGCGGAGCATAATTCCTTCTGGCAGTTGTTCTTCCCGAATCTGACGGCGATCGTGGGCTACTGGGCGACGCTTTCGCTGAACATTCCCGACTTCTCGCGCTATGTGAAATCGCAGCAGGATCAGGTGGCGGGGCAGTTGATGGGCCTGCCCACGACGATGACGCTCTACTCCTTCATCGGAATCATCGTCACCTGCGCTTCGATCCTGATCTACAAGGAAGCCATTTGGGACCCGGTGGCGCTGCTGGCGAAATTCGACAGCGTCCTCCTTGTGGCGTTTTCGCTGCTGGCGCTCAGCATTGCGACGCTGACAACGAACATCGCCGCGAACGTCGTCTCCCCCGCCAACGATTTTTCAAACATTGCGCCCCGCCGCATCAGCTTCAAGATGGGGGGCACCATCACGGCGGTCATCGGCATCCTCATCATGCCTTGGCGGCTGATTTCAGACCTCGGTGATTATATTTTCACGTGGCTGATCGGCTACAGCGCGCTGCTGGGCTCGATTGCGGGCGTGATGCTGGCCGACTACTATGTGATTCGCAGGAAGCATCTCGTGGTGGAAGAACTTTACAAGGAGGATGGCATCTACAGCTACGGCAATGGATTCAACAAGCGGGCCATCATTGCCATGATCATTGGCATTGCGCCAAATGTTCCCGGCTTCCTTCACCACGCAACAGCCAAGGGGCCGATTGTGGAACCGGGATTCTTTGACATTGTCTATACATATGCGTGGTTCGTCAGTCTTGCCATTGCGGCAATTGTTTACATCGTCATCACACCAAAAAACCCAAATTCAAACGGAGTGTCATCATGACCACGACCCTGGAAAAACCCACAGCACAAATGCCACCATGCGATTTCAAGCCGCCAAAATACAGCGGCCCCTCGCGCGAGGAGGTTCTCGCGCTGCGCCAGCGTTACCTGCACCCTTCGCTCGTCACCTACTACAAGTCGCCCATCATGATCGTGGACGGCCACATGCAGTGGCTGTTTGACGAGAAGGGAACGCGCTACCTCGACATGTTCGCGGGCATCGTGACGACGTCCTGCGGGCACTGCCATCCGAAGGTCGTCAAGCGCGTGCAGGAGCAGGCGGGCCGCCTTCCCCACGTGACGACGATCTATCTGCACCCGAACGTTGCGGAGCTTGGCAAGAAGCTGGCCGCGAAACTTCCCGAAGGTTTGGAAGTGTGCTACTTTGTGAACTCCGGCAGCGAAGCCAACGATCTGGCGATCCTCATGGCGCGCCTCTTCACGGGGAACCGCGACGTGATGGCGCTGCGTAATTGCTATCACGGCACGTCCGGCATCACGCTCGGCCTTACCTCGCACAGCACCTGGAAGTATCCGGTCGCCGCAGGAGATCACATCCACCACGTCGGAAACCCCGATCCCTACCGCAGCCTGTTCAGCGGCACGCCGGAGGAAGTCGCGAAGAAGAGCGTGGAGGATTTGCGGGATTCCATCCGCTACACGACGACAGGCAAAATCGCGGCGTTCATCGCGGAGCCCATTCAGGGCGTCGGCGGCGCGTCCCACGGATCGTGGGAGTATCTGAAGCTGGCCTATGCGGCGGCGCGCGAGCACGGCGGTCTGTGCATCGCGGACGAAGTGCAGACGGGCTTTGGCCGCACCGGCGACCACTACTGGGGCTTCCAGAATGCGGGAGTCGTGCCGGACATCGTCACCATGGCGAAGAGCCTCGGCAATGGCGCCCCGATTTCAGCGGTGGTCACGCGCAAGGAAATCGCGGAGACGATGAAGCAGAAGCTCCACCTGAACACCTTCGGCGGAAATCCCGTCAGCGCGGCCGCAGGCCTTGCCGTGCTGGAAGTGATCGACGAGGACAAATTGCAGGAGAACGCAAAGGTGGTCGGCACGCACTTCCTGAAGGAATTGAACCGACTGAAGGACAAGCACCAGTTGATTGGCGACGTGCGCGGCAAGGGCCTGATGATCGGCGTGGAACTGGTCAAGGATCGCAAGACGAAGGAACCGGGCACGGCGGAATGCGCGGCGGTGCATGAGGCCCTGAAGGACAACAAAATCCTGGTCGGAAAGGGCGGCATTTATGGCAACGTCCTTCGCATCAAGCCGCCAATGTGCATCACGAAGAAGGACGTCGATTTCACGATCAGCGTCCTTGATGAAGTAATCGGCAACGTGAAGTAACCAACCAGCGGACCATCAATCGTCAGAAGGAGCGGACCACAGATGAACTTCGATACGATCATTCAGGGCGGCGACGTTGTGACAGCAACGGGCGTGACGCGCGCGGACATCGGCATCAAGGGTGAAAAGGTCGCCGCCATCGGCGCCAATCTGGGAAAGGAAGCGGATCGCATCATCGACGCGAAGGGGCACTATGTGCTTCCCGGCGTCCTTGACGTGCATGTGCATCTGGAACTCCCCTTCTGTGGTACGACTTCTTCTGACGATTATATCACCGGCACGCGCGCGGGTGCCCGCGGCGGCGTGACAACGGTGATCGATTTCGCCATTCCCTACAAGAGAGGCGACAAATACGAGACGCTCAGCGAAGCCGCGGACAACTGGCACAAGAAGGCCGAAGGCCGCTCGCTGATCGACTACACGTTTCACATCTGCATCACGAACTGGGATTCGCACAAATCGCAGATCGACGGGATGGTGAAGCGCGGTTTCAGCACCTTCAAGGAATTCATGATCTACGCGAGCGAAGGCTGGCAGTCGGATGATCGCGCGCTCTTCGGCACGCTGGAGAAGATGAAGGAAAACGACACGATGCTGCTGGTCCACGCGGAATCATCGCGCGTGCTGGATGAGTTGATCGAGCGTCACCACACGCCCGCATTGATGAAGAAGCTGGGTGCGCAGCTTCACGCCATCACGCGCCCGAACTACATCGAGGCGGAGGCAATCCAGCGCGCGGCGAAATGGTGCGAAACCACCGGCGGGGCGCTTTACATCGTGCACATGTCCACGGGTGAAGGGGCGGACATCGTGAAGGACGCACAGGCACGCGGCGTGAACATCGTCGCGGAAACCTGCGCGCAGTACCTCGTGCTGGACGATTCCGTCTTCAAGCGCAAGGACGGGCACCTGTTTGCCTGCTGCCCCCAGTTGAAGAAGCCGAAGGACGTCGAACGGCTTTGGAAGGGTCTGGGCAG
>JADZDZ010000130.1 GCA_020850785.1 Candidatus Sumerlaeota bacterium
AGAATTCGTTTTCGCCGGTGGCGGGGTTGAGGGTGAAGGCAACGCCCGTGGACGACGTGTCGCCCAGGTTGCCGAACACCATCGCCTGCACGTTCACGGCGGTGCCCCAGTCATCGGGGATGCGTTCGATGCGGCGGTAATCGATGGCGCGCTTGCCCATCCAGGATGCGAACACGGCAAGGATGCCACCCCACATCTGCTCGCGCGCGTCGTCCGGGAAGGACTTCCCAAGGACCTGCTTCACGCGAACCTTGAAAGCCTCGGCAAGCTCCTTCAGGTCTGCGGCGGAAAGGTCGGTGTCGCTCTTGGCGCCCACCTTCTCCTTCTTCGCTTCCAGAAGGTGCTCAAGCTGCTTGCGGATACCCTGATCTTCCTTGGGTTCGATGCCTGCGGCCTTTTCCATCACGACGTCCGAGTACATCATGATGAGGCGACGGTAGGCGTCATAGACAAAGCGCTCATTGCCCGTCTGGGCGATGAGGCCGGGAATTGTTTTCGTGGTGAGGCCGACATTGAGGATGGTTTCCATCATGCCGGGCATGGAGGCGCGGGCGCCGGAGCGCACCGACAGGAGAAGCGGGTTCTTTTCATCGCCGAAGCCGCGGCCCATGGTTCCCTCAACCTTTGCGAGGGCGGCGGCGACTTCCTTCTCCAAATTTGCGGGGTACTTGCGGTTGTTCTTGTAGTAATGGGTGCAGACTTCGGTGGTGATGGTGAAGCCTGCGGGGACTGGTATTCCGAGGACGCTCATTTCGGCGAGGTTGGCGCCCTTGCCACCCAGCAGCTCTTTCATGCTGCCGTCGCCATCCGCTTTGCCGTCTCCGAAATAGTAAACCGACTTCGTCATTCCTTTCTCCTTAGAATGTGAGGCTTGATGCCCGATTGAGTGTTTCTGTTTTCGAATCGCGCGCTGAGGATTTGTTGCGCTGGATTCTTTCAGTGAGGACCTGCGCGGTGTGGAACTTCTTCACAATCGCGAATCCCGGTGACGATGCTGCTGCGAAATCATCGGCACACTTTCTGATCGCGATTCCGAATGTCAATCTTTTCATCCACATCTTTGCAAAAATTTTTGTTGAATGTGTGAGTTCGTGATTCATTCGTCATCACGCGACTCGGTGTTGTTCAGCGCACGCATGCGTTTCATGTAGGAGGAGATATTGCGGTAGAAGTGCGTGAAGCGCGCATAGTCGCGCGGAGCGATGGCGGGATTTCCGATGATGTCCGATCCCGGCGGCACGTCGCTCGTGATGCCCGACTTCCCACCGACGCGTGAGCGGTCGCCGATCTCGATGTGATCAGCGATGCCGACCTGTCCCGCCAGGATGACACCGTTGCCAATTTTCACGGACCCGGCGATGCCGACCTGCGCAACGACCAGGCAATCGGTGCCGATGGTGACGTTGTGACCAACGTGGACAAGGTTGTCGATCTTGGTGCGGTTCCCGACACGCGTTTCGTTCAGGAAGGCGCGGTCGATGGTGGTATTTGCGCCAATTTCCACATCATCGCCGATGACCACATTTCCCACCTGCGGAATCTTCGTAAGTCTGCCGCGCGCAACCTCGTAGCGAAATCCGTCGGCCCCGATGACGACGCCGGAATGGATGCGGACGCGGCTTCCGATCTGGCATTGATGAAGGATCGTGACGCGTGGGGCGAGGACCGTGCTGCTGCCGATGCGGGTGTCCGCGCCGATGAAGGACCCGGCGCCGATGATGCAATTGTCGCCGATGATCGCGCCGCTTTCGATGACCGCCTGCGCGTCCACCTGCACATTCGCACCCAGCTTCGCATCGGTGGAGATCACGGCCGTCGGATGCAGGACACCGGTGCTGGCGGATTCGGGATGAAAGTGCTCAATGACTGTCAGGACACCACCCATCAGGTCGCGCAGGCGAACCACGCGCGGGTGATCGATGGCGAGTTTTTCAGGGGCAAGGATCAGCGCCGCCTTCGTGGCCATCGCGCCCGCAACGTGCTTGTCCTTCATGACGAAGGAAACGTCCTGGTCGCTGGCACGGTCGAGCGTCGCAAGGCCCCGCAGCGGAACGTCTGCTCCGCCGACGGGCGCCGGGACGCCGAGCTTCTGGCACAGGGCGCTGATGGGAAGGGGCTGGGTGGTCATGATTCCTCCTCCTCCTCGCGCGTCATGCGCTGCGGAGAGGTGATCCCCATCAGCGTCAGTCCGTTGGAAATCGTCTGGCGCACGCTGTTGGCGAGCAACATGCGGGCTTCCGACAGCGCCTTGTTGTCGGGATTGATGACGCGGAAGCTGGGATCGCTCTTCGCCATGGTCCAGTAGCGGTTCCACAGGTCCGCAAGCCCCAACACGTAGGCGGGAACGTTGTGGACGGAAAGCTCCTTGGCGGAACGCTCGATCATTTCGGGGAACTGCGCCAGATAGAGTATCATTTCCCGTTCGATGGGCGCGGTGAGCAGGGCGGCGGCGGCATTCGCATCGGTGCTGGGAAGGATATGCTGCTCAAGCCCCTTTTGGGTCAACGAGCAGATGCGCGCGTGGGCGTACTGCACCTTGAAGACGGGATTGTGGCTGCTGTGCTGGGTGGCCAGGTCCATGTCGAATTCAAATTCGGAATCGATGGACCGGCACAGCATGAACCAGCGCGTGGCGTCGGCGCCCGCTTCCTCCACGACGTCCGCCAGCGCCACGAAATTCCCGGCGCGCTTGCTGAACTTCACGCGCTTGCCGTTCTTGATAAGGAAGACAAGGCGCAGGAGGAGGACGGTGAGCTTCTTCTCATCCTCGCCAACGCCAGCAATCCCCGCGCGCAACCGGGGCGGATAACCGCCGTGGTCGGCGCCGAAAATGTTGATGTAGCGATCGAAGTGCCGCTGGTATTTGTCGTAGTGATAGGCGATGTCCGGCACCATGTAGGTGAGCGAACCATCCTGCTTGCGAAGCACGCGGTCCTCGTTGTCGCCAAAGGCCTGGGTCTTCAGCCAGAGGGCGCCATCCTTCTCGTAGGTCATGCCGTTCTTGTGGAGGGCATCCAAGGCGCGATCAACGGCGCCGCTCTCGCGAAGGGCCTGCTCGCTGACGTAGTTGTCGAAGGCGACGCCCATCGCCGCGAGGTCCTGAACAATCTGCGCAAGGTTGCGGTTGCGGGCCTCCCAGGCGAACTGCGCGTGGGTGAGGCCGCCGATCTCCTCCTTGCACTTGTTGGCAACGAAATCCTCTGCGAATTCCTTCAGGTAATCACCGGGGTAGGAAATGGCCTCCCCTTGATAGGTGATCTGTTCGCCGTCGTCCTTCACATCGCCGGGCTGCACGAGACCGACGGCCTCATGGCAGCGGAAGCGAAAGCTGCGGCCGAGTGCCTCAAGCTGCACGCCCGCATCGTTGATGTAGAACTCCTTGGCAACCTTGTGCCCGGCGGCCTGCAGGATGCGGCAGAGGCTGTCGCCGCTGGCGGCGTGGCGGCAGTGACCGATGTGCATGGGGCCCGTGGGGTTGGCGGAAACGAATTCCAGCAGGATGCTGCCGACGGAATTCGGCGCCGCGTTTCCATAGGTTGCGGCGCCTGTGGCGATCTCCTGAAGGATCGTGGCGTAGGCGTGCGTTGAAAGGCGGATGTTGACGAAGCCGGGCTTTGCGACCTCGGCATTCTCGATCAGCGGATTCGAGCGCAGCCGGGCGGCGAGCGCCTCCGCCACCTCGATGGGATTCCTGCCAAGCGGCTTGGCGACGAGCATGGCCGCATTGGTGGCAAGGTCGCCGTGTGCGGGATTCTTCGTCGGGCCGAAGGTGGCACGATCCGCCGTGATCGCGGCACCATCGCCAGCGACGGAGGAATGGCGCACGGCGGCGAGCAGTGCGCTGTTCAGTTGTTCTTTCAGATAGGGCATGCGACGGCTGGTGTCTGCGCGGCGATGCGTGTCATGCGAGTCATCATCAATTGAGTGTTGATTCACGGGACGGTTGCGCGCGCAAGCCGCAAGTGCATAGCGTCGGCAAAACCACGATGGATCGCGCACGCACACACTTTTTCCTGAGGATGATTGTCATCATCGCGCTGTTGCTGCGCGTGGGATTTGTCATCGTGGAACCGCCGGTCGCGCGGGATGTTCTCGCACCGCTGGCGGACTCCACGGACTACGACCATCTCGCGCGGGCACTGCTTCGCGGGGAAGGGTTCGTGAACCTTCAGGGGAACCCCACGGCTTTCCGCCCGCCCGTTTATCCGGTGTTCGTTGCGATGGTCTACGCCGTTGCAGGCGAACAGAACCTAATGGCCGTCGCATTGGTCCAAGCCGCTCTGGGAGCGGTCGCGACGCTGCTCGTGTATCTTCTGGCGCGGAGGGCGGCGGTGGATCGCGCGGGGACCTTGTGCGCGGCGTTGCTGTATGCGTGCTACCCCGCCTTCATCGTGCAGGTGCCTCAAATTTTGTCGGAGGAACTGGGGCGCGTGTTGCTGCTGGGCGCCGTGTTTTTCATGATGGAGGATGATGGGAAAAATTGGATGAAGACGGCGCTGGCGGGAGCGATCCTCGCGGTGGCGATTCTTAATAAATCGGTTTTGGCGGCGGCCGTTCCATTTTTGTGCCTCGCACTGCTGTGGGGAGGGAATCGCACCATGCGGGAGCGCCTCGTCGCGGCCACGGCATTCGCGCTGCCGCTGTGCCTGGTGATCGGCGGCTGGACGCTGCGCAACGCCTCCGTCTCCGGTTCCTTCATTCCCGTTTCCACAAACTTCCCCATCACCTTCGCCCACGGGGTCACGAAATGGAACGTGCAGGCGAACGAATGGTACGGGCAGGACACAGCCCTGCTCCCCGTGCCGGAAGACTTCCGCGATTGGACGCAGCTTCGCACCTATCATGACATCGGGCAGGAATTGGAGGTCGGTCGCGAATGGGGCCGGAAGGCGGGCCAGTGGACCTCTGATCATGGCTGGCTGTTTGGCGTCATGAGCGTGCGCAAGGGACTGCATTTCTGGGGGTGCTTCATTCGTGGTTCCCTTCTGGAGCGCCTCGTGGCCGCCTTGTCGATGGGGACCGTGATCCTTGGCGGCTGGTTGTTCCTGATTTTGCGGGCGCGAACGTCACCGCCGGCGATGAGGCGTTTCGCGCTGCTGGCGTTTGCCGTGGCGTTTGCCGTCACAATTCCCTACGCAATCAGCCAGTGCGACGTGCGCTACCGCTTGAGCCTGATTGATCCGCTCTGGATGGTGTTCTGCGGTGCGCTGCTTGCACCGATGGTTGCGCCGTTTTGCAAATCCCCTTCGGAAGGTTGATCCCCGATGTCCGCTTCGCAGCCCGATCAGGTTCCATCCGCAGCGCAGGCTCCCCCGCCGATGATGGTGCAGCCGGTGCCGCTGCCGCCGGAGCGCGCGCTGTGGGAAGGCAGCCCCTCCCAATTTCTCAATTTCTGGACCTACCTGATCTGCGGAATTCTGTCCATTCTGGTGATACCGCTTTTTGTGGCGCTTTGGGAATACATCAAGCTGAAGAGCCTTCGCTATGAAGTGACGACGCAGCGCATCCGCATCCGGCGTGGTTTTTTTTCGCGCACCGTGGACGAGGTGGAAATGTACCGCCTTCGGGATTACTATCTGGAACAGTCCTTCGCCCACCGGCTCTTTGGCATCTGGAACATTGTGATAACAACCGTGGACAAGACCAACCCGCGCATCGTGCTGGAGGGCATTCACGACGGCGAGAAGCTGCGCGATGACATCCGCAACAGCGTGGAGGCAATACGGCTCGCGAAGGGCGTTCGTGAAGTCGATATGTCGTAAT
>JADZDZ010000131.1 GCA_020850785.1 Candidatus Sumerlaeota bacterium
CGCACGGTGAGCTGGATGTGGGCGATGCCGTTTGGGGAGATCATGGGGCGCAAGTTAACACACAATATGGACCGCCGGCGCCCGTCGGCATGCCCCAACGTGTCCGGGTTGGAGCGCGCGGCTCCGCCGCGCATGCGGCGCGGAGCGCCGCGCTCCATTTCTGCAAACGCTTGCGCAGGCCGGCGAGGGCGCCGGCGGTCCATATTGGTCAGTGGACTTCGCGATATTCGTACGCGTCGCGAATATTGCGATTGAAGTAACGGCCCTGTGAATCGGCGCTCAGCAACTCTTCGTATGTATCGATGCCGACCCCGTCGTATACATACGTACGGCCACTCTTGAATGTAATCCGCAGCTGTGCGCGTTGCTCGTCATAGCTGATCTCGTCGATTGCCGTGGACGACATGTTTTCGATGACCGACGTGCTGAGGCGCTTCGAAGGGCCTGTTGAAACAAAACGCCCCGCCCGCGCGGAACGCGGACCCGTCGTCGCTACCTTAGCAGTGCGCTTCAAAGCGGCTTCAAGTTTGAGGCGGTCCAGTTTCTTCGCCATTAGTCATTCCACGCTTCAGCAATCGGGAATTCGCCTTCAAGGCTATCACAAACATGCCAATCGTTCACCAGCGATTTGTAGCCCGCCAAGCAGGTGAGGCTATGGCGAAAAGCGGCGACGAATGATGCCGTTTGGGAAGATCATTCGAACACCGTTCCAGGCGCAGCGTTCCTTCTCCTGGTTAAGGAGAAGGTGGCCGCGTAGCGGCCGGATGAGGTTTACTGCGCGATACAGAATGAGTCTCGTTTTGCCGGCAAACCTCATCCGTCGTTCGTTTAGCGAATAGATACCCTCTCCTTAACCAGGAGAGGGGACGTATCAGTCGCCAATTTCCCTGATGATGCGCGCTTCGACTTCGCCGAGCGCTTGATAGATGTCAGCATTTTTGATGCGGATCACACGCCAGCTTGAGGTGCGTAGATATTCCGTCTTCATCTCGTCCCAGGCTTGTTGATCTTCCGTGTCGTGAGACGGGCCGTCCACTTCGATCACTAGCTTGATGGCTGGACACGCGAAGTCCGCGACCCAAGGTCCAATCGGATGCTGGCGTCGGAATTTGCGGCTGATCAATCGGCGGTTGCGCAGGAGCGACCATAGCTTCTCCTCCGCGCTTGTTTGATTCTTGCGGCTCTCACGCGCGCGGCGGACGGAATCAGGATCGTGTTTCATTCTTCACGCTCCGGCAAACCTCATCCGGCCCTTCGGGCCACCTTCTCCTTAACCAGGAGAAGGGACGCTGTGCTTGCGACGTCGCGCACGGTGAGCTGGATGTGGGCGATGCCGTTTGGGGAGATCATTCAATAGATCTCCAACCCAATTCCGTCACGATTCAGTTTTGTCCATTCGAATATCTGAGATTCGTGGGCACCCTCCTCGGTGTGAAAGCGCACCCAATCACCGCTCGCGAATGACATCCGAAGCACCGAGGAGGACTCGAGTTCAACGGCTACCGGAATCTGATTGATCAAAAGCCACACTGGTGCGGGGGACGCCCCTTCCTCCCAGTTGTAATTCTCGCCCGCGATATTGAACTCGACCTTCTGCATGTTCTGCACACGCTTCAGGTCGCCAAAGGCGATTTGAAAATCGAACGCGCCGAGGCCAACGAAGAAGATCGGCTCCGTACCAATTTCTCCGCGGAGCAGGTCGACAATTTTCTGATCAAACGCGCGCATGCCTGGACGTTAACACTCCCCGCGTTGCGAACAAAGGCGAAACACGTCAGCCTCGCGTGATGTCGCGAATCATTAGCGCAGCTTTTGACGATCTGAACGCAGAACAGCGGGTGGCCGTTGAGCACGGGCTTGAGCCGTTGCTTGTTATTGCGGGCGCGGGGTCGGGGAAGACGAAGACGTTGTCTTGCCGCGTGGCGCATCTCGTTGCGCAGGGGGCTGATCCTTCGCGGATTTTGTTGCTGACGTTTTCGCGGCGGGCGGCGAGTGAGATGATTGCGCGCGTCGGCAAGGTGATGGCCGGCGATGTGCGCATTCCGTGGGCAGGGACGTTTCACGCGATTGGCGCGCGTCTGTTGCGCGAATTGGCGCCGGTGATTGGCATCGATCCGGAGTTCACGATCCACGATCGCAGCGATAGCGCCGATCTGATGGGCATGGTGCGCACCGAGCTTGGCGTGGCGAGGGGCGCGAAGCGCTTTCCGATGAAAGGCACATGCCTTGCCCTCTATTCGCGTGTCGTGAATGCGGATGAGAGCGTGGCCGATGCGTTGGCGGCGGCGTTTCCGTGGTGCCGCGAGTGGGAAGCTGAGCTGAAGCGGCTGTTCGGTGCGTATGTCGAAGCCAAGCAGAAGCAGAACGTGCTGGATTACGACGATCTGCTGTGGCTTTGGGCTGAGGCGATGAATGAGCCGGTGTTGGCGCGCGAGGTTGGCGCGCGGTTCGACCACGTGTTGGTCGATGAATATCAGGACACCAACAAGCTGCAGGCGCGGATTCTGTTGGCGATGAAGCCGGATGGACGCGGCGTGACTGTGGTCGGGGACGACGCACAGTCGATCTACTCGTTCCGCGCAGCGGATGTGCGCAACATCCTGGAGTTTCCGAAGGCGTTCACGCCGGAGGCGCGGCTGGTGACGCTGGAGCAGAATTATCGCTCGACGTCGCCGATCCTTGATGCGTCGAACGCGGTGATCGATCTGGCGAAGGAGCGTTTCACCAAAAACCTGCGCACGACGCGCGCGGGTGGCGTTGCGCCGAGATTGGTGAGCGTGCGCGATGAGGCGGCGCAGGCGAGTTACATCGCGGAGAGCGTGCTGGAGGCGCGCGAGCGTGGGCTGACTTTGATGCAGCAGGCGATCCTTTTCCGCGCGGCGGATTTTTCTGCGCCGGTTGAGTTGGAGCTGGCGAAGCGCGACATTCCGTTCGTGAAGTTCGGCGGGCTGAAGTTTCTCGAAGCGTCGCATGTGAAGGATTTTCTGGCGATCCTGCGCTGGGCGCAGAATGGCGGCGATCGCATCGCGGGGTTCCGCACGTTACAGCTGGTGCCGGGCGTTGGGCCGGCGAAGGCGGCGCGGATGCTCGATGCGGTGGATGAGACTGGGGCTTATGGCGTTGTGCGCAACACGGCGCCGCCGGCGGGTGCGAGCGAGGCGTGGGATGCGCTGAAGCAGATGCTTGGTGATCTGCAGGGCGCGACTTGGCCGGGTGATCTTGATCTCGCGGCGCAATGGTATCGCCCGATGATGAACGAGCGTTATGACGATGC
>JADZDZ010000132.1 GCA_020850785.1 Candidatus Sumerlaeota bacterium
ACAACATCGGCCTGCTGAAGCGGAGCGAGAAGAGCTACGACGAGGCGCTGGCGTGGTTTGAACGCGCGCTGGCGATTGACACGAATCAGGGGAATCGCTGGGGGGAGGCGTATGACCTGCGCAACAGGGGGATCACGCTGCATCTGGCGGGGCGTTCGGCGGAGGCGATTGATCCGCTGATGCGGGCGGTGGCGCTGGCGGGCGACATTGGCGATGAGGTGAACCTTGCGAAGGCGGAGCTGGCGCTGGCGGATGCGCAGGCGGCGATCGGGAACGCGCAGTTGGCGGATTCGGGCTATCACGCGGCGCTGGAACTGGCGCGGCGGATTCCGCTGCCGGAGGTGCAGTGGCGCGCGCTGCACGGGCTTGGGAAGCTGACGCTCGCGGCGGGCAACGACAAGGAGGCGCTCGCGCTTTACCTGGAGGCGGCGGACGTCGTTGATGGGCTGCGTGCGTCGATCCGCATCGAGGAATTGCAGGATGGATTCCTGATCGACAAGCAGGGGCTGTATGACGAGGTGGTGGAACTGCAACTGCAGCGTGGCAACGCGGCGGGTGCGCTGGAGGCGTCGGAACGGGCGCGCGGTCGCAACTTCATCGACCTGCTGGGCAATCATCGCATCAACCTTGGGAACATCGAGGACCAGAAGCTGCTGGATCGTGAGGCGGAACTGCGCACGCACGTGGAGGCGCTGGAGCGGAAGGCGAAGTCCGACGCGTCCGCTTCGGGGGAGTTGGCGGATGCGCGGCAGGAGTATTCGGATTTCCTCGTATATCTGCGTTCGCAATCGCCGGAGGTGGCGGGCTTCGTGCGCGTGGAGGCGATGACAGCGGCGGAATTGCAGGCGCTGGTGGAGCCGGACACGCGGGTGCTGGTGTATCACCTGCTGGCGGGGGGGCCGGTGGTGTGGGTGGTGGGGCCGGATTCGCTGGATGCGGTGCGGCTTCCCGCGTCACGCGAAAGCATCATCGAGCGCGTTGCCGACACGCGCATGAAGCTGCAGAACTTCGAGCCGGTGGAGGAGGACCTGCAGTCGCTGGCAAACGACCTGATCGTGCCGGTGCTTCCGAAGTTGAACGGTGTGAAGCGGTTGTGCGTGGTGCCGCACCAGGAACTGCACACGCTTCCCTTCGCGGCGTTGTCGTTGGGCGGCGCGCAGAGCCTGATTGACCGCTACGCGATCTACTATTCACCAAGCGCGAGTGTGCTGCGCTACACGATAGCACGGCGGGCGGATCGCGGCGCGGAGGCGAAGACGCTGGCGGTGGGAAATCCGAACCTTGGTTCGGCGCAGTTCAACCTTCCCTTCGCGCAGAAGGAGGCGGAACGGTTGCAGTTCGACCTGCCAAACGTGACGGTGCGCACGGGCTCGGATGCGACGGAATCGTGGCTTGTGAAGAACCTGCAGGACTACGGGATCATCCACATCGCCAGCCATGGGCAGTACAATCCCGACCAGCCGCTCTTCAGCGCGGTGGAACTGGCGCCGGACAACGTGAATGACGGGCACCTGACTTCGAACGAGGTTTTCGGGCTTCAGTTGCGTGCGGACCTGATTGCGTTGAGCGCGTGCCAGTCCGGCCTTGGGCGCGTTAGCAAGGGTGACGACATCGTTGGGCTCAACCGCGCGTTCGTGTACGCGGGCACGCGGCAATTGATGACGACGCTGTGGCGCGTTGATGACATATCAACGGCGATACTGTTCAAGTATGTGTATCGAAACATGCGCGATACGGATCGCGCGGAGGCGGTGCGGCAGGCGCAAATCAGGCTGAAGAACCGGCCCGAATACAAACACCCGGCGCACTGGGCGGGGCTGGTGCTGAGCGGGGACTGGGAGTGAGGTTATACGGAGTTGGTGCTTTGCTGCGTGTACTTCCGAAGACTTTCCTCGTCGATGGGCACGAGTTGATAGCGTCCGCATTCGAAGATGGTGAGCTTGTCGGCAAGGCGCTTCATGATGAAGTCCTTGGTGAGGTCGCTCTGGTACTTGTAGCGGACCTCTGAGCGGATCGGCTCGTAGAACAGTTTGTCGACGCCGAGGTTGCCTTTGCTGTAAAGGTTGGCTTCGTAGAGCATGTAGTTCACGCCGTACTTGTCGCGGAAGGCGCGGATGTCGTCGATGTTTGTGGCGAACGCGGCGGCGAAGTAGTCGTGGGCGCGCTGTTCCATCTGCGCGCGGAAATCGCGATACCACGGGTGGCACAGTTCATACTTCACGAGCACCTTGCGGCGCGAGTAGATCGACACGGCGTCGGAGAAGAAGGGGTCGCCGGCGATGAGCGTGTCCTTCGGGGTGTTTTCCTCGATGTAGTGCAGCAGTGGCGCGTATTCCGCGACGTTGTAGTGCACCTGGTTCATGAAATCGACGCTGGGCTGCTTGGAATCGGAGGCGGCCCAGAACAGGAGGAGGATGAGGGCGGCGGTCTTTTGGAGGGGTGTGCGGAAGAGCGCGACGGCGGCGCTGACGCCGAGGCCGACGAGGAGGCAACTGGTCAGCACGGAGGAGAATCGTATGTAGCGTTCGGGAATGTAGAGCTTGAAGTGGACGATCTCTGCGATGATGAAGAGGGAATAACTGACCCCGAAGAATGCGATGATCGGCCATGCGATGCGGACAACGCGGCGGCCACGGACCACGAGCAGCAGCAGGAAAACAGGCGCGGCCAGCATCCAGCCCTGCACGAAGTGGTTGTCGCGCTGGTACATGTAGCGGCGCATGAAGTAGTCGGTGGAGTTGAAGGGGAGGTATTCAGAGCGACCACCCAGATTGTAGCGCGGGTCTTCGGCCATTTCCTGGCCGGTGGACATGGGGCCAAGGAAGTCCGGCTTGTGGGCCTTGCGCTGCACGTAGGTGATGCTGATGGCGACAACGAGGAGAATCCACCCGGCGATCGCAACCTTGCTGCGGAATGTGGGAAGGATCGCGCGCCAGTTGAAGAGCAGGAACACGATTGCCGTGACGAGGGAGACGACCAACGCGGGGGGATAGAACAGAAGCGAGAGGGCGAGGGAGAGCCCGATCCACGAGTATCGCCTGCTGACCAGCACGTAGAGGAAGAAGGCGAGCATGGGGAACATGAAGGCGCGATGCAGCCCCGCCTCGAAACGGTCGATGTTGAAGGGAAACCCGACGAAGAAAAATGCCATGGCGACGCCGCAGAAGCGGTTCCACACGGATTTTCCCGTCAGGTAGAGCAGCCAGCCGGTGATGCCGAAAAGAAACACGCAGAGGAATTTGCCGATGTTCACGGGCGCGAAGAACTGCACTGCGGCCATGTAGATCCAATCAACAGCGGGCGTGGTCAGGCTCTTTGCGTAGGCGAGATAGATGTCCCCCTTGAACAATTCGGGGTCGCGGTAGGTGATCATCCAGTAGGAATGCTGGGCGACGTCATCCTGCACGGAGTAGAAGTTGGAAATCTGGGGCCAAAGGTACCAGGTGCCGAGCAGTGTGCCGGCGATGATCAGAAAAATCTGGAAGAGGGCTTCGAGTCCCTTGCGTTCAGGCCGCCTACCGCCCGCGTTTTTTTTTTCGGGGGGAACGACCTCGACGCCTTCATCGTGCAGCTTGCGCGAGTGCTTCCACATGCGCGTGAGGCTGGAGAAAAACTGCTTCGTGAAGGACCAGCGGCGCACGTGGGACTTGCCGACGCGCTTGAAGTACTGGATCGGGACATACTTGATGGGAATGTCGTTGAGCAGGAAGCCGTAGGTTGTTGAGGAGGTGAGGGAGAAGCGGTCGCCGATTCCGGGCATCAGGGTAAGGAAGGTGGAGCGGCGGAAAATGCGAAGGCCCGAATTGATGTCCTTCACGTCCTGATTGAACAGCGCGGAGAGCAGGTAACAGACGAGCAGCTTGGTGAAGATGTGAAGCGGCGGGTTGATGCGGACGTCGCGGGCTCCCACAACCTGATCGTAGGTCTCCGCGTAGGGCATCAGTTCGAGGATTGCCTCTGCGGGGTAGGTTCCATCGCAATCGATGATGGCGATGAACTCCCCCTTGGCGGCCTGCACGCCAGTCTTGATGGCGGCGCCGTAGCCCTTGTTCACGGAATGCTGAACGTGGGGGATGCCGTTGGCGTCGAAAATTTCCTTCGGGTTGTCCTTTGATCCATCGTCAACGAACAGCAGCTCCCATTCAAAGGAGGCGGCGCTCATCACGCGATTCAGGTTCTGATAGGTCTGAACGATCGAGTCGCGATCGTTGTAGACGGGTATGACGATGGTCAGCTTGGTCATTGAGCAGTGGGGCCGGGAGTCGTGAAGCGGGATGGTTTGTTTGGGGGGCGGACTGCGGCAAGCCGTTTGTGGACCGGTTGGTTCATTGTGACCCGGTTTTCAGTCTCGCAAAGGTGAATGTTTTATTGCTGGCGGGGTTTGGCGGCCTTATTCGGCCTGCGACAGGGTTTTTTCATCCAACGGGATGACCTCAAAGCGATCACATTGGAACCCGTCCACCCGTTCGGCTAGCGTTTCCATGAGGTAGCTGCGCGAGGGGTCGTCCAGCGGGTGCTTGTATTCCAGTTCGGCCCTCAGGGGTTGGTAGAACAGGAAGCGATCCTTGCGATGTTTGCTGTTGTACTGGCGGGGGTCGTAGATGAAGTAGTCGATGCCGTACTTGTCGCGAATGGAGCGAACTTCCTGAAGCGAATCGGCGTAGACGAGGTTGTAGTAGTCGCGGGCGCGCTGTTCGATTTCGGCGCGATAGGCCTTATACCAAGGGTGGGAAAGCTCGTACTTAAGGAGGGTTGCGCGGCTTGAGAAGACAGAGATGGCGTCGGAGAATTTCGGGTCTGCGGCGATGAGGGCGTCCTTGGGGGTTTCCTTCCGAAGATGTCGGAACAGGTCCGCAGCGAACCTCTGATTGTACTTCCCATCCTTGAAGAACCGTTGGTAATCGCCCTGTGAATCCTTCATGACAAGGAGGCAGACGGTGATGATGGCGGCGCCCTGAAGCCACTTCCAGCGCAGGAACGGCAGCACCGCCGCGCAGGCATAGGCCAGTAGTGCCGCGCCGACGATGACGGGGCTGAACTGCAGGTAGCGGCGCGGAATGTAGAGCCGGAAATGAATGGCCTTGGCGAGCTCGAAGAGGGCGACGCTGGCAAGGCCGAGGGCGAGGAACGGGGCGATTTCCCGCAGCAGGCGGCGGCCCTGCAGCAGGCGGATGGGAATGAGCAGCGCGATCAGCAGGCAGAAGCCCATCATCGGTTCGTTGCTGTTGAAGGCATAGACGCGCAGGGTGTTCCAGAGCGATTCAAAGGGGAGGTAGGTGGAGCGCCCGCCGAGAGTGAAGCGGGGGTCCTCCGCCATTTCCTGCCCCGTCACCATGGGGCCGAGGAAGCTGGGCTTCATCAACTGGCGCACGAAGAAAACGATGAGGGCCGCCAGCAGCAGGGCTCCCCATCCGCCGAAAGCCCATGGTGACTGGAACATTTCCTTCACGCGCTTCCAGTCGAAGATGGGAAGAATGACGAGCGTGGCGGCCATCATCAGGAGGGCTGGTGGGTAGATGAGCAGGGCGACCGCCATGACCCAGGGGACCCAGTCCATGCGGCGTTTCATCACCGTGAGGACGAAGAGCGCGAGAAGCGGGA
>JADZDZ010000133.1 GCA_020850785.1 Candidatus Sumerlaeota bacterium
CTTTTTTCCATTCGTACACGAGGCCGATGAGCAGGATGGACATGTAGACCGCCATCACAACCATCGAATAGGCAACAAACCCCGGCACGGCGGCGTTGGCTTTGTCCGTCATGGCCAAGGCCCACACCACGATATACACGATTTCCATGTCGAAAAGCAGGAAAAGAAGCGCCACGAGGTAAAACCGGACAAAAACCTGAATGCGGGCCGTTCCCACGGTGGGGATGCCGCACTCGTAGGGTTCCTGCTTGGCGGGGTTCGGTTTGATCTTACCCAGCAGCGGGGAAACGACGAGGTTGAA
Source organism: Candidatus Sumerlaeota bacterium (assembly GCA_020850785.1). Taxonomy (GTDB): domain Bacteria; phylum Sumerlaeota; class Sumerlaeia; order SLMS01; family SLMS01; genus JADZDZ01. Next base: position 302 of record JADZDZ010000133.1, read on the forward strand.
GATGCCAAAACCCACCGCAATGACCAACATGGTCAGCACAGGTAAGTAAGCCTGTGGCAATGGTGTATAAGCTAGAAGGTCCAAGGACGAGGTCACGAAAGGCAGCCTGAATTCACAACATTGTGAAATTTGTCACAAACGATCAATATTGAGCGGCCACCGGGGCGCAACTGTCAATCGCTATGAGGCGAGGCGCGTTCCACCCCCGAACCGGACGCAGGGAGCCTATTTGCCCGGCTCTTCCAAATACAATGGCAATCATGGGCCTGCAACGGGATGACTCTCCTTGCCATGTCCCCGCGCAGCTTTCACCGTCCTGCAAAACGGTGCTGGCTTAGCCGAGGCGCTGCAAAGCGTCACTGCGGTGTTTCGCCGCAGTTGGAACAACGCCACTCATCCACGGAGAACTACGAACGCACCCGCCCGTTAGTGCGGGCACTTCGTAGTGCATGGTTGCAGGTAAGCCAGCACCGCTTTCATCCATCGACACCTTGTGGCCGCCTCATGTTGGACAAACTGCTACCCTATCTGCAGATCTTCATACCGCTCAGCGTCATTCTGCTGTTCATCGCGCAATTTCTGGAGAAGCGGAAAAACGAAACGCGGCAGGCGGCGCCGCCACGCAGGATCGGGGAACGGTCGGCGTCATCGCGTCGGCCCACACGCTCTTTTCCCCCCGCGCCAGTCAACGCCGGCGTCAACACCACGAACCCCCGCTGTCCCAACAAGCGCCACGCGTATATACGCGCCCCACGGCGGCCGCAAAGCGACCCTTCCGCCGCAGCACGGTTCGGCATTCCCGCGCTGATGAACCGCGGGGATGTGGCGAAGTGGCTGGGAATGTCGTGGAAACATCTCGTGTGGCTGTGCAACCTCTTCCACAATTGGGATCGCAAGGGAGTCGGTCACTACCACGCGTGGAAGGTTCCGAAGCGTGCCGGCGGCGAACGCGTGATCACGGCGCCGAAGCCCTACCTGCGTGCGGTTCAGCGGAAGATTCTGGCGGATATCCTTTCACGGATTCCCATCGAACCCCAGGCGCACGGCTTTGCAAGGAATCGTTCCACGGTCACGAATGCTTCCGTCCATATCCAGCGCCCCATCGTTGTGAAGCTGGACTTGGTGGACTTCTTCCCCACGATCACCTATCGGCGTGTGCGCGGAGTCTTTGGAACGCTGGGCTATTCGGAGGAGGTCAGCGGCGTGCTCGCGCGGCTCTGCACCATCGCCCCGACGGACATGCTGCCGCTTGCGAACGACCTGAGGAGGTCGCTCCTTCTCCGTCGACGCCACCTGCCGCAGGGCGCCCCCACGTCACCCGCGTTGTCCAATCTGGTTTGCCGGCGGATGGATCGCAGGCTTGCGGGCCTGTGCGCGAAATTCAATGCTGTCTATACACGATACGCGGATGACCTGACGTTTTCAGGCGACGAAAAGTTCGCGGCGGCGCTGGGTGATTTTTTCGACATCGCCTGCCGGATCATCGCCTTGGAAGGCTTCCGCATCAACTGGGCAAAGCGTCGCATCATGCGAAAAGGAGCGCGGCAACTGGTGACGGGCGTGGTCGTGAACAGGCGCACGACGCTTCCGCGCGGGGAACGGCGCCACCTTCGCGCGCTGCTGCATCACTGGCGGACGAAAGGCGATTTCACCGCCCCGCCCCATGTTGAGAACAAGGTGGCCTGGCTGGGGGGAAAACTGGCCTATTTCTCCATGATTGATCCCGCGAAGGGGGCGCCAATGCTGGCACAGTTCAAGGCGCTCGCCCGCGGCCGCTGAAGCGCCTTGCGTTGTCACCGGCGCCGGGGTCATCGTGGGACATGAGTCAGGCAGAATCCCTCGCTGAAGCATCACCAGCCCCCCCCGCCGAAACCCCGACGATGCGGCAGCGCATTGTTGCATTCGTTCACGGGGGATCGAACGGTTTTTCTCTGGGGCTCACGAATCGCTGGACGTGCCTGATCATGCTCGCGGGACTGATGGCCGCCATCCTGCTCCCCTCCACCGGCCTTGGGATTCCCATGTGCTATATGAAGTCAACCACGGGGATTCCCTGTCCCGGTTGCGGCCTCACGCGTTCGGTCACGTCGGTGTTCCACGGGCATCTTCCGCTCGCATTCCAGTACAATCCCTTCGGCCTTTTCGTCGGCGCTCTGTTCGCGCTGTTGGGGCCGCTGTTTTTCCTGCCGAATCGCCTGCGCCTGCGCCTTCAGGCGTTCCTGAAGCCCCACGACCCCGTCCTTTTCGGCACATCCATGCTTGTGCTAGCGCTCTTTGTGGTCTTCGGCGTTGTGCGCATCTTTCTGGTGGAGTTCCGCGCTCCCGGTTTTGAATGGTGGAAGAGCGCCGCCGAACTTCCGCCCGCAGCGCTCGCTGATTCCCCGCAGCACTCCGGGAACAAATAGGTGCGGATGATCATCACACTTTGCATCATTCATCGATTGAGGGAGTTTGTCCGTTGAAGCTGACATGCATCGCTTGCGCCGCCGCAGGATTTGTTGCGCTGACGTCCGCTGCCCACGCACTGGACTGGAACGAGTTGGGAAGCGGTTCGGGAACGCCGCCCGGTCTGTTCAACATCTCGTTGTACGACTCATCGGTCGCGCCCGGCACTGAAGTGCCGGAGCAGCCGCAGCTTGCGATCAACCCGTCACGCTCCACGATGATCATCCTCACTTCGCGACGCATCGTCGGCGAAGTTGCGCGCTCCCAGACACGCTCCCTTGCCTTCGTCGGAAATGCCTGGACGTTGATGCCGGGGCCGCGCGCCATGGTGTTTCCCGATCTGGACACAGCCGTTGGCGCCGATCCGCTGGTGGCCTATTCCCCCGACCTGCTTGCGGCGGTCATGAATGGACAGGAGCCGCTCGGCTTCACGAGCGATGCCTTCGTTTCCTTCTACTCATCCACCGCGTGGACGGAACGCGGCGGGTCGCTGGACGCTGGTGGCATCACTGACGTCACGCAGTTCGCCAATCAGGTTTATGATGTCGCGATTGCGCTCGATCCGCTGGATCGCGCGGGGGTTGCCTACTCGCAGGGTTCATTGTCGCGCCGCGGGATTTACTATCGCAGGTTCGACGGAACGAACTGGGTGGAAGTGAATGGCTCCGCAACGACGCCCATCGCGGCCAGCACCTCCGCCTCCATCACGAACATTCAACCCACGACATATTTTTTCGGCTCATCCCCCGTTGTCGCGTTCACCTACGTTGATAATACCATCAATGAAACGGTGAAGCTGCTGCGCCACGATTCCGGCGACGGATTGTGGAAAGGGCTCGGCACGTCGGACACCACAGGGTTGGGCCTGGGTCGCCATCCGAAACTTGCGGGGCTCCGCAACGGATCAAGTTTCTACCTGGCGTTTGAGAATCGCTTCACCGGCGCGCTGACAGTGATGGCCTGGACCGGCACGCAGTGGCAGGATCGCGGAAATCCGCTGACACCTTGGGGCCTCACGGAAATCGCGCCCTTCGACGAGGTGCTGCACGGGGAGCCCGCCGTGCCAAATTTTGACATCAAGGTCGATGCGACGGGCCGGCCCATCGTCGCGTTCCGCGCGGAGTATCCACCCGCTTCCGGGCAGTATCAAATTTTTGCATCCTACCGAAACTCATCAGGAACGTGGGTTGCCCTCGGTGATAGCTCCACGGGCGCGGGAACGAGCAACTTCGCCTACACGCCGGCCGTTTCAGGAAATGCCTACGGGCACTACCATCCTTCGATCACGCTGGGCCCCGACAGCAAGCCGGTGATCGCCTGGTCCTTTGAAAATGGCGCGCCTTCCACGCGATGCGTGCTGGTCAGGAAATACGACACGGCGGTGAATTCCATCATCGCGAACAAAGCCAACATCATCGCGCTTCTACTGGGCAACATTGCCAGCGATCCCGACCTGTTGAATGTGCTCGATTTCAACAACGACAACGTCGTGGATGCAGGCGACGTCGAGCGGCTTCCCAACTAGGAACGTCCCGGTGCGGGACCCCCTCAAAGGGGTGTGTTCGCAAGAATTTCAATCATTCGTTTGCGGAAGCGCGCCAGGACTTCTGCGCACTCCCCGCCGGGCTGGTCCTGCTTCGCCACTTCCTTCGCGCACCGCATGGCTTCGTCGAAGAGTTCTTTTCGCAGCGCGAAAGTGGTGACCTTGCCCGCGCCCGCCAGCGATTCCACCGCGATCATTCGCACGATGTCGGCGACGCCTGCCGCTTCCTTTCCCTTCTGCGACAGGTCGAGGATGATGACCTTTGCAGTGGATGCCAGATGCTCCAGTGCCAGATTGAATGCAAGGTGACTGCGGATTCCCGCCTCTGATTTGTCCGGTTCCATTTGCAACGCGCGGCGGCAGTGAAAATTCACGTCGCTGAAACGACCCAGCGCATCCAGCGTGCGTATATACAACAGGATCATCCAGGGCTTCAATCCCGCACGTCCTTCGTACCTCTGCAAGTGCATGCTCGCCTCCGGCCATCGCTTCTGCGCCACCAAGAACCGGCCGACACTCCCCCACAGTTCCGTGTTTGTTTCAATTTCTGCGGCATGTCCCCGAATCCAACGGAGGATCGCGCCGCTCAACGCGCGCTGCTCGTTGCTCTCCGACAGGAACAACGTCATGGTCCGTGGAAAGTGCATGGAGCGCGGCGCGATGAAGTCGAACAGCCGCTGGAGGCCCGGCCCCATGGGACGCGACGTGAGCTGCTTCCAGAATTCCGCGGCGGCGAGGTCGTTGATCTGTCCCCGTTCCAGCGCGCTGAAAAGCAGCGCATCGGACTGTTCCGGTGGCAGGGAAATGAAGAGCGCGCGAAAGACCTCCGCGATGACGACATCGCGCTGCACGGAGGGATCGCTGATGGCCTTCATAAACTGCGCGAGGGCATCCTCGTTGCGACTCATGCGGAAGTACGCGGTAATCGCACGGGAACGGATGCGCGGGCTCGCATTCTCCCCCAGTCGCGGCGTCAGCATTTCCGCCGCTTCCTTCGTCCTCCCCGACGACAGCAGAAAATCCGCAAACCCCACGACCGCTTCGTCGTTGGTGGGATCGGCGCGCAAGGCCTCCGCGAAGGCGTTGCGGGCGACGGACTCATCCTTCAAATGGGCGGCCGCGCGGCCCAGCATCAGATTGAAGAATGCGCTGTCGGGAAAGCGCATGACACCTTCCTGCGCATATTTTTTCAACGATGGATAGTCCGCAATTTCATCCAGCCACTTGAC
>JADZDZ010000134.1 GCA_020850785.1 Candidatus Sumerlaeota bacterium
ACCCACAGTTCAGGAATTGCTCCAGGAGTCGGCCGCGACGCCTGAATTTCGCGCGGCAACGGAGGAACTTGCGAGCAGCAACAAGGCCTCGGATCGCATTCGCTTCGGGCCGGGGAATCCTCCGGTGAAGGTGCTACGGGCGATGTGCGGGCTGCTGGAGCACGAACCCACGCTGGCGATTGATCGCGTGGAGGTCGCGGGCGCGTCCGGGTGCAGCGACTATCGCGGAACAATCACCGTGAATGGCGGCGAGAAAAAATACAAGTTCGTGTGGGACTGCGCATGGAAGGCGCGCGAGATGGGCTGGAAGGACATGTTCGGCGACTACGACCAGATCAAGGCCGCGCGGACATTCGGCTATCGTTGTTTTGAGTCCTTCGGCGAAGCCTCCTGAAGCGGCGCGGAATGACGAAGGGCCTTGAGCCGCGTCTGCCGCCGGGCATTCTGCTTTCCATCTTCTGAATTCAAACCTCCAATCCAAATTCAAAGGTTCATCACCGTGTCATCCTCCCCCGCCTCCACGCCCACCCAATCCAGGAACGCCGCCCTGAAGGCGCGTGCCGAAGCGGCGTTGATGCCGAACTACGGATCGCGCGATGTGTGCATGGTGCGCGGCGAAGGCGCACGCGTGTGGGATGCGGATGACAAATCCTATCTGGATTTTGTGTCGGGCATTGCGGTGAACAATCTGGGGCACTGCCACCCCGCTGTCGTGAAGGCAATTCAGGATCAGGCGGCGAAGCTGATCCACACGTCCAACGGCGTGCTGCTGGAACCGCAGATTGAGCTGGCGGAATTGCTGTGCCGGGAAACGGGCATGACAAAGGCCATGTTTGGCAACAGCGGCTGCGAAGTGACGGAGGGCGCGATCAAGCTGTCGCGCATCTGGGGGCGCGAGGGCTTCAAGGAATCCAAGCACAAGATCATGGTGTTCACCGGTTCCTTTCACGGGCGGACCTACGGCGCGATGAGCGCCACCTACTCGCCGAAGGTGCGCAAGGGCTTCGATCCCTTCGTGCCGGGCTTCATCTTCGCGGAGTTCAACAACATCGCGGACGTGGATGCGAAGTGGGAGGACGACATCTGCTGCGTGATGCTGGAAACGATTCAGGGGGAGGGCGGTGTGCGCCCGGCGACGACGGAATTTCTGCAGGGGCTTCAGAAGCGGTGCCGCGAGCGCAAGGCGGTGTTCATTTGCGACGAAGTGCAGTGCGGCATGGGCCGCACAGGGAAGCGGATGGCGTACATGCACGCGGGCGTGACACCCGATGTGATCCCGATCGCGAAGGCGCTGGGTGGCGGTTTCCCCATCGGCGGGTTGCTGGCGCGCGGTGAATTCGCGGACGTCTTCACGAAGGGACGCCACGGCACGACGTTCGGGGGGAATCCGCTGGCGTGCGCGACGGCGCTCGCGTCCACGAGGATCATTTTTGACGACGGCTTCCTTGATGGAGTGTGGCAGAAGGGAATGAAGCTGCGGCAGTATCTTCAGGATGTTGCGAAGGAGTTTCCCGACCTCTGCGACCACGTGCGCGGCATTGGCCTGATGCAGGGGCTTGTGCTGAAGGTCAACGCGCTGGAGGTTCCCACGCTGGCGCGCAAACACGGACTGGTGATCAACGCGACGGCGGAAACAGTGCTGCGGGTGCTGCCGCCGTTGACGGTCACGGATGGCGAGTTGGAGGAGTTCGCGCTCAAGTTGCGGGCGACGCTGCGGGAATTGTCGGCGGCGAAGGGCTAACCTCGCGCCGCTTTCCCACGGCGGAAACGGCGAAACCCGGATTTTCACTAAAAGGCTGAATTTTTCAGCACAATTCACCGCGCGCCACCCAAGTTCCCCCCTTGCGCGAGGCCCGGCCTGTGCGGATAAAGCCCGTCCGCGCAGGCGCAGGCGCTTGCGCGGCCATTTTTGCTCCCAGGGGCCACATGAGTACAGCGCTGGAATTTGCGAAACGCACCATGTATTGCGGCGAGGTGCGCGCCAGCCACACCGGCAAGGAAATCATCCTGAAGGGATGGGTGCATCGCCGCCGTGACCACGGCCGATTGATGTTCATCGACCTTCGCGACCGCACCGGTCTGATGCAGATTCGCATCAATCCAGACAGCCTTGAAAATGACGCGAAGCTGGGCGTGGACGCGGACATCGCGTTCGCGGGCAATTCCAAGGAGTTGGTGGAGGCGCTGCAGAACCTTGGCAGCCAGCAGTTCAAGCTGCGCTCGATCAGCAAGGGGGACGTGAACATTTTCCCCGACGGGCGCGAGCCGAAGGCGGGCAATCATCCCTACAGCGCGCGCTTCATGGCGGAAGATCGCGGCGCGAAGGGAATCGACAGCGCCGCAGCCGATTCACTGGCGAAGCTTCTGGCGGACAAGGGACACACTATCAGCGGGAAGTGGTTCGTCTCCAGCACGCACGACCTGCGCGAGGAGTACGTGATCGCCGTGCGCGGGATCGTGGAACGCCGCCCCGATGGCGCCACGAATCCGAACCTGCCAACGGGCGAGACGGAACTCGTGGCGAAGGAAATCAAGATTCTCAACAGCGCATCGGCGCTCCCCTTCCGTCTGGACGAACATGCGAAGACGAATGAGGAACTGCGGCTGACGTACCGCTACCTCGACCTGCGCAGGCCGGAACTTCAGCGCCACTTCATCGTGCGCGACAAATTGTACAAGGCGGTTCGCGATTACCTGACGGACAAGGGCTTCATCGAATTCGAAACGCCCATTCTCGGCAAACCCACGCCGGAGGGCGCGCGTGACTTCCTGGTTCCATCACGACTGAATGCGGGGTTGATGTACGCGCTTCCGCAATCACCGCAGTTGTTCAAGCAAATCCTCATGGTGGCGGGCTTCGACCGCTACTTCCAGATCGCGCGATGCTTCCGCGATGAGGACCTGCGCGCAAACCGCCAGCCGGAATTCACGCAGGTGGACATTGAGATGAGCTTCGTCACGGTGGACGACGTGATCGAGGCGATGGAGGGACTTGCGAAGGCGATGTGGAAGGGCGCGATCGGCTACGACGTTGTGACGCCGATCCAGCGCCTTCCCTATGCGGAAGCGATCAGCCGCTATGGAAGCGACAAGCCGGACCTGCGCTTCGGCATGGAGTTGCAAAACCTGACGGACTTGATCAAGGGCCGCAGCGAGTTCGGCGTGTTCAACGAAATCCTGGACGCGGGCGGCGCGATCGTCGGCATCGTTCACAAGGGTGGTGCGGAAAAGTACAGCAACACGGCGCTGCGGTTGGACGGCGATTTCCAGAAGAAGGCGCAGCGCGAGACGGGCTGCAAGGGAGCCGCGTGGTTCCGCGTGACGCCCGATGGCGACATTGAATCGAGCATCGCGCGCTTCTTCCCCGAAGCCGTGCGCCGCGAGATCGTGCAGAAGACGGGGCTCGCACACGGCGACATCATGTTCATGATTGCCGACAAGAAACTACGCAAGGCGCAGGACATCGCGGGACGCCTTCGCCTGATGATCGGCAAGGATCACAACCTGATCGACAAGTCGCAGAACAAGTTCGTGTGGATCGTGGACTTTCCGTTGTTCGATTGGAACGACGATGAGAAGCGCTGGGACCCGGCGCATCATCCGTTCACGTCCCCGCATCCCGACGATCTGCACAAGCTGGAGACAAGCCCCGGCGAAGTGCGTGCGCTGGCCTATGACCTCGCGCTGAACGGCGAGGAAATCGCCGGTGGTTCGATTCGTATCCACAACAACGATGTGCAGCAGCGCATCTTCAAGTCGATCGGCATCAGCGACGAGGATGCGCAGAGGAAGTTCGGCTTCCTGCTGGAGGCGTTGAAGTTTGGCGCGCCGCCGCACGGCGGCATCGCATTCGGCTTCGATCGCTGCATCATGTCGCTGCTGGATGTGGATTCGATCCGCGAGGTCATCGCGTTCCCGAAGACGCAAACGGGCACCTGCATGATGACGGGCGCGCCGGGCGACGTTGATGAAAAGCAACTGAAGGAACTTCACATCAAGTCGATCGCGCGCAAGGACGACCACAAGAAGGAGCAGGGATGATGCGCAAGGGCGCAATCGCCGGCCTGATGGCCGCGACACTGGGCATGGGAACGATCACATTCGCGCAGGAAGCGCCGACGCCTTCGCCGACGATCGTTGCGACGGCTTCACCGACGCCAAACACCGTGCCGATTTTTCCCAGCGCGGAAGTTGCGGCGCGCATCGCCGCAGCAAAGCCCGGCGCCAGCGTGGACATTGGCGACTTCGACCTGACGAAGGCGCTGACGTTGGAACGCAGCGTGAAGCCGGAGAAAAGCCCGACGCTGCTGATTTCCGACGATCCGGAATACATTCGCGTGCCGGAGGCGGTGGCGCTGCGCGAGGAAGTGGAAGCGGGCACGGTGCGCCTTTACGTATATAACGTGAATGGCGTGAAGGAACCCAAGGTTCCGCGTAAGATTTCCGCGGTGATCGAGAATCTTGGCGACAAGCCGCTGAAGATGCGAATGCTTCACAGCGCGTTCACTGCGCCATCGGGCAACTACTTCGAGATTGGAAAATCCGGTCTGGAAAAGTTTTGGAAATCCACGCCGCAATCCTCCTATCGGCAGATCGCCGTGGGCGGCGCGGCTCCCATTGACGATGGCATGGAAGAAGCCATCGCCGAGTATGATGATTTG
>JADZDZ010000135.1 GCA_020850785.1 Candidatus Sumerlaeota bacterium
CGCATTGATTTCCGCCTTGCCGATCGCCACCGCGTTCTTCCCGCCCGTGTAGCACGTAAGCCCCCCGGATGCGCTTCCCTGCGCCCGCCCGTTGTCCCACGCCAACTGGTAGCTCTGGTCTGTATAGACACTTCCGGAATATCCCGCCTTGCGCCACGGCCTGTCCACGAAACCCAGAAACACCTTGGAATTCATCCCATAGCCAAGCTCCGCGATCGCGCGCTTCTTGATCGCCGGCATGTCGATCGCCACCTCCACCTCGCGCAGCTTCGTGAACGGCAGCGCCAGAATCACCACATCCGCCGCCACCATCTTCGCCGTTCCATTCTGCGTCCGGAACACCAGCGAATACCCATCCCCCTTGCTGCGAATCGACTCCAGCGTCTGGTTCGTGCTGATCTGCCCGCCCAGCGCCGCCGCCAACGCACTCACGATCTGGTCATTGCCACCCACAATCTTGTAGCGCTCGTCGCTTTCCCCGAACACCTCCCAATTTGCGCCGCTCGTGTCCGTCCCGATCATCGTCAGCAGGTTCAACGCCGACTGCTCCGCCGCCTCCAATCCGAACTCCGTCACATACGCCGTCTCGATCAGCTTCCGCAGCCAGCCCGTCACGCCGAGCTTCCCAAGGTACGTCGACAACGACATGCGATCCAGCGCCTTCGCCTCCCCCGGCTCCGCATAGGAAATCGTTGCGGGAAGCACACCGCGATCAATTTCCAGAAGCGACGCGATCGGCCGGAACGCCTCGATCACCTCCGCCGTCGAATACGACACCCCATCAACGTAGAACAGCGGCGCGAAGATTTTTTCGTCCTCCGACTCCATGTCCAACAGCGACAGGTTGAACTCACCCACCAGCGAAAGCAGGTCCTCATGGTTGCTGTCGATGAACTCCCCGCCCAACTCCGTCGTCAGGTCCGGCGCCAGCAGCCCCTTGCGCGAATACACACGCCCCCCCGCCCGCGACGCAGCATCGAAAACCTGCGCGATGAGGCCATTCTTCTTCAGCGTGTGCGCCGCATTCAGCCCCGCAAGCCCCGCACCCACAATCACCACCCGCGGCGAACCGCGCAGGATGGAATCCGTCGTCGCATCCCCCCCCTTTTTTCCGAAGCACCCCGACAGCGTCCCCGTCCCCGCCGCCAGCGTCGTCACCGCGCCCGCCTTCAGCAGGTCACGACGCGACAAACGCCATTCGCGCTGCAGGCCCTCCAACTCATCAACCGGCGGAGCCCCCTTGCGATTGGCAACCTGCGCCATCCGACAGGCGCGACGAAGAGCACGAAAAAGCGGTGTACGAGACATTGATCAACTGACCTTCCAGCAATGATAAGCAAAGGTCCGCAAGGCCCGGAGAAGCTGCAAGCCCTTCCGCCGTCATCACACCGCAGCAACCGAACGATTTCTTTCCCACCCACGCGCATTCCTTGGAGCATCGCCACCGTGACGCTTCAAAACAACGCACCTATACTGCTCCCCTTGCCGGCTTCAACCTTCGATCCTTCCATCAGCGTGGCTCCTTTGTTTTAAGAGAGTGAGTGTGCAAACCCAATCTCCCAAAGCCGGGAACCACGCCCCAAATCAAATGTGCGAAGAATTCCTACGTTATCACAGCGTCAGGTGCATGGTGCCGCCCGCCTTCCTACAAGATCAAATACTTCTCGGATGGACTCTTATTTGCAACGACAAAGCTTCAATTTGTTCGGATGATAGAGGTTGGTACGAGGAGAGATTATATGCGATCAAGAAAAGGGATTCCACCAACAATGCCGCGACCATAAACATGGTGTATAGAAAAAAAGAGGCGATATTAAAAACAAACACGGCAACTACCAACACGTAAAGAGCAAATGCCCACTTGAAAACCGCCAGAAAGTTTGAGCTTCTAATAAGCGAATAATCCCGCGTGCGTCCGGCAAGAAACAATGCCGCAATCAGCAATCTCGTGGCTCGGAGACATCTCCCACCAGATCGAATGCACAAAAAGAAAACAGCGCGCGCAAAGAAAAGATTGAGCATTAGGCATGCATTTGCAAATAACATTGATCGGGCCGTATCCAAAAATATCAGACGGTAAATCAAAGGACCAAGAAGACAAATTGTTAGCGTAAATCTTCTTAAGTATCTGCTAATAAAATTGTCGTCCATTTGTTGCCACTTTGCCTCAGCATCAGGTTGAAAAACAAACACGCCTGATTGGTTTGACGAGATATCCCTCTGGATTAATAGGTAACTCGGAAACATTCCATAGAAGAGCAGTATATAACCTACCGCCGATAGGAACATGGTCAAGAAGCCGTCAATCATTGCTACCTCCGCTTGAAACCGCACCGACAAAACCCTCGCACAATGAAACTCCGTAACCCATGGCAGCACCTCCTACTGCTCCAAGCATACCTCCGAGGATTGCGCCAGTAGTGAGATCAGAAGGGTCCAAGATCCACAGCTTCGGCGCCTTCACGCAGCCGCAAATCCACGCGTCATCCTTGCGTTTCTTATCCGTAATCATGCGTGCAGTTTCATTCACGCGATCCGAATAGTCAAAGGCAGAGTTGGGCAAAGGCTCCTCCTTTGCTTCGATCATCTCGCGGCCTTCGCCTCACCGAGGAATAGGGCATCTGCCAGCTCGGTTCCTCGCTTTTCAAGATATTGAGTGGCAGCCGCTGCCACCTCGCCCCGAAACGCTTCGTCGAGGCTGCGGCGGAGGAACGCAATGACCTGACATTCTCTCCCTTGAAACCCCTTCAACCTCCCCAGACTCGGAAACCACGCCCTCAAAGCAAATGTGCGAAAAACTCTGGACACTATCCGGTTATTTACCTCGTATTCCATCCCATATCGGAAGCAAGAAATTCCACATTATTCCTGTCACGCACAATGAGTAAAAAATGGGGTTCGGATATAATCCGTATTGGCCTCGTTCGAAGTAAAATGTGTAGAGTGAAATGCCCGCGCCGATTATAGCCGAAATCAAGACTATCTTTTCAGTTTCTTTTTGCTGACGCACTCTTAAAATAAACCATCTGAACAACAGGAATGCCAAAAAATGCAGCATTACAAAAAGAAAAAGGCCAAATAAAAAGGACTCCCGAAGTACTGCTCGTATTCGAAAAGCAGACTCAGAAAGGAGATAAAGCTCTGCAAATATCAACCAGCACAACGCAATCATTGAACTAAGTCCATACATGAAAACCAAGAATATTTGGGCCTTGGTAGATGCCATTATTGTCCCTCTGGAAACAATTCTTCCATGTCCTTCTCATCCTCGTCTGAATTATCTTGAATTACTTGCTTAGCATTGCAAAGACTATCGGCAAGTTCTTCGCATGGTGACTTAGAATCCATCCAAGAAGTCCTCATTTTCACGCTGCGAGCCTCCTTGCCATGAGCCGGATCATGGCGAAGTGGATGAAGCCTTTGGCCGAGGAGACTGTTTTTTCATAGTCCCTGGCAAGCCGGCG
>JADZDZ010000136.1 GCA_020850785.1 Candidatus Sumerlaeota bacterium
GCCTACTTCACGCCGCAGTATTTTCACCTCACGGACCGGCAGATCGCCGTCCTGCAGGGATTGCGGCGCCCACCGCAGGCTTACGTGGAAAATTAGACCTCTTCCGAAAGCGCCCGCCGCCTACGCTTTCACCAGTTTCAGGCCGATGATCCCCGTCGCAATCAGCGCAAGGCAGACGATGCGCGCCGCCGTGGCAGGCTCCTTGAACCACACGATTCCGATCAACGCCGCGCCCGTGGCGCCGATCCCCGTCCACACCGCGTAGGCGGTTCCGATGGGCAGCGTTCTCACCGAAAGCGCCAGCAGGATCATGCTCGCCGCCAGCGCCACCAGGGTGAACACCGTCGGCCACAGGCGCGTCAGGCCGTTGCTCTGCTTCAAGCCAATGGCCCACGCAATCTCAAACAGTCCCGCAAAAAAAAGCATCACCCAGCTTGCCGTGACCGACATCATCCTGCTCCTTTGACAATGCTGCCTCGTTGTCAGGCGGATTTGCGCTTTGCCGCGACAAGGAATGCGCTGGCACCCAGCAACAACTGGATCAGAACGCGAATGACGGAAACCTGATGCATCAGGTCGAAGCGAACCTTCATGGCATCCTCCTTCGGCGCGGCGGAGGTGCTTCCATAGAGCGCGCCAAGCTGTCCGCGCAAATCCTGAATCTGCGGCGCGATCCAGAACACCTCGATCAGGAGAAACATCAGGCAAACGAGCAGCAGGACCGCTGGCGCCTTCCAGAACATGCGATCGTGCCGCAAGGCCAGTGCGGTGACAACCAGCAACACCACAATCACAAGTCCCGCGATGTTCTGGGCCCGGAAGAATTTCCCCGCCAGCGTCGCCGCGAGGACCGTGTTGTCCTTCAGGTTGATGAACAATTGCGGCGCGGCGATGAAATCACCCCCCGCCTCCAGTCCCAGCCAGAGGCCGAGCAGCAGCAACCAGAGCGCCTTGATGGCGCCAAGCCCCTTCACCATTTTTCAACGCGCACCAGCAGCACTTCCTTGTCCGTTGCCTTCGGCTGCGTCTGTATATACACGTCCACGTTGTCGCCGCCGTGCTTGATGCGGAAGTGTCCCTTTTGCGCATTCTGCCGCCGCCACGGCTCAAGGCGCCCCATCACCTTCAGGCGATTCGCGACCTTGTCGATCCTGTCACGCTGAATTGTTTCCTGACTGGCAATCGCCCCGGCGGAATCGTAAATGATCAGATTTTCCTCCGTCCGGCGCGGATCAATGGCGAAGCCCGTGCCGCCGGCATCCAGCACGCGCGCGAAAATCTCGTTCACTTCCCGGATGAGGTTGATTCCTTCATCGTCAGCGGTGTTGAAGACCTGCATGCTCTTCTGCGGCGAGCGGAACGAATCCTTGTCCTGCAATGGCGCCAGGCGCGTGAACTCCCCTTCGCTGATCACGGGGATTGGGTGCTCCCCGCTCATGGCCTGTTCGATCACCGCATCAAGGTCCGCATCGAAATTCGTTGTCAGCTTTTGGGCGGGCTTCGGCGGCGGAGGAAGCTCAAATTCCATTTCATCCACCATGATCTGCTGCCGCACCGGAACGGGCGTTTTTCCCGGCATGTCAAGGTCGTCGCCAAAGTCGCTGAAATTGCGCCGCGTGTCAGCCGACGCGATGTCGTCATCGGGCAGCATCAACTCATCGTCAAGTTCGTGCGAAGCAGCAAGGTGCTGCGGCTCCAATTCCAAGTCCGCGTCCAGTTCAAGGTCGGCGGGATCGCCATGGCTGTCATCGAAGTCATCATCGAGTTCGCTAACGGGGCCGAGGTTCTTTAGCTGGTAGGTGCCGCTGCCAAAATTCACCTCCGCAGGCTGGTTCAGCTCGATGTCCAAGTCCGCATCATCCAGCGATGGAACGCGGTTGGCCGGCGGCGCGGGCGCAGGCGCGACAACGGCCGGCGGCGTGAACGTCGGTTTCTTCACTTCCTTGGAGGAGTTCGACTGGTTCGCCGCCATCGCTTCCACGCTGGCCAGCTTTAGCGCGTCAACCAGCGGCGTCTTCGCCAGCGCCTCGTGAATTTCCATGCCGCGATTCAGTTGCGCGCGCACCCGCGCGGACTGCGACGGCGTGATCTGCTGCTGTTCCATCAGCAGCGTCAGCAGGCGTTCATCTTTGGGTTGAATCTGGCTCATGTTCGGAAGGTTGTCGGGAAGCTAGCCAACCTTCGCTCCTTGGGGAAAGGAAATTTCGTTACTGATATAACGACCATTCGCTCACGGAGGTTGGCGGCAGTTCATTGGTGATCGCGACGCTGCGGCTGGTGATCCCGCTGCCGGTGCGGATGGACACGAGCGTACCCTCCGCCGGAACGCTCCCCAGCGATGCAACCACCTGCGTTGCGCCCCAGCTTGTGACGCTTGCGCCGGAACTCCCCCCGTTGAACAGCACGTCGCCGGTGCCCTGCGCCGCCCCCAGTTGAAACCCGCGGATCGTGAGCGTGTAGGGGAGCGTGCTCCGATCGGGGGAACTCCGCAGGCGCGCCGAAGACATCGCCGTTGTCTGAAGCGTGAAGGGCAATGCCTGGAACACGTCGTCACTGCTGGGAACACCATCGGGCCCATGGCTGACAATCGTGTAGAAAATGAAGGAATCGCCGTAATAACGGTTGGTTGAAATGGAATCGGTCTTGGGTTCGATCAGCCCCAACGGCGAATAGAAATAGTAGGGGTTTCCCCAGAGGTCCAGCAGACCGCCCTCGTCATAGTCGCCACCGGGGCCCTCATAATCGCGGCTGGAATTCCGGGTCAGGTACGGCGGCCCCGCCGTGAGCGGACCGGGAGCCAGCGTCTTGCGCTCCAGCAGCAGGAATCCCGGCTCAAAAACCAGCGCCCCGCCTCCATCGTTGATCCCATCATAGGGCGGGGTGGCGGGGTTGGAGAAGGTATCGTCCAGATTTTCCAGCGTCGTGAAGCGATTGTAATCGAGATAAAATAGCTCCATGGCCTGCGCCATGTTCTGCATTTCCAAGTTGGTCGCTGCGCGTGGAGCAGCGGTCGCCTTGGAAGAGAAGGCAACAAGAAGGGATGCCGCGCCGAGTAGAGTCAAAATTCGCATGGTACACGGGTGAAAGCAACGCCCCTGCCAGAATTTATCAGGGAATGTGCTGAAACCAGCCGACACCTGCCTTGACGGGGCCGACCCCTTCGCGGAAAATTCGCGCGCCAACGGAATCACGAACACTTGTCCTTTCTCGACCGACCTTACAAGCGCATCTGGAATACCATCCTGTCCACCGCGGACAAGGTGCTTTCCCATGACCGCGTCTGGGCAAGGCCGCTGCGCATTCACCTCGAAGTGAATGACTTTTGCAACCTGAAGTGTCCCCACTGCCCGCGCGAAAATCCCCTGATTCCCAAGAATACGGGGCATATCCCCATCGAGGCGATCCGCAATCTGGCCCCTTGGTTCCAGAAAGCCTCCTACGTTGGTCTGGCGGGCAATGGCGAACCCTTCCTGCACCCGCAGATCATTGAAATCCTGAAGATCGTCACGGAATCGGGTGCCACGCCCTCGGTGATCAGCAACGCAACGCTATGGAAGAAGCTCGACATCATCGATCAGGTGGCGGGGATCGGCCCCATGCTGCTGATGGTGAGCATCGACGGCGGCACGAAGCAGACCTTCGAGAAGTGGCGGCTGCGCGCGGATTTCGACGAGGTGCGCGCGAACCTGCGCGAACTGAACGAGGCCAAGAAGCGGAAAGGCTCCCCGTTCCCCATCGTGAACTTCATCTCCTGCCTGATGAAGGACACCATCGGCGAGTTGAACCAGATCGTCGACGTCGGTGCTGAAGCGGGCGCCAGCGTCATCATCTTCCAGAACAAGTACCCCTACAACAAGCTGATGGAGGATGCGCGCGTGAAGGACATGGATGAATGCCGCATCGCCATCGCCAAGGCACGCAAGCACGCGGAAAAATACGGCATCCGCATCGACTGGCTTCCCATGAGCGTGGACGTCGACCAGCGCGGAAGCGAAGGGGGGAGCTATGGCTACCTCACCGCCGAGGACGCTGAATCACACGTTGGGACGCATGTGAACGGAAATGGCAAGAAGCACCGCTTCCATTGCGACAACATCATGCACCAGATTCACGTCACCGTGCAGGGAAAGATCAAGTTCTGCTGCTTCTGGACCGAAGGGGAAATCGGCGACCTGTCGAAGGATGATTTTGGCGACCTGTGGAACAGCGAACCGTGGCGCCAACTGCGCCGCGACATCAGCAATGGGCTGAAGCCGAAACCCTGCATCGGCTGCCACAACCTCGTGGAGCACAACACCTGGAATATCCTGCGCGCGGCAACCAACGACGTGCGCGATCTGTGGAATCGCTGACGATCAACTGCTCGCGCTGAGCTGCTTCACCGCACCCGAATCCGACCTTTGGACGGACGCCTCCAGCGGCAGGCGAATCCAGAACTGGATTTCATCATCCTCGCATTCCATTTCCAGCATGCCGCCGTTTGCGCGAATTGTCTGGTAGGCGATGGGTAGGCCAAGGCCCGTTCCCTCCGATTTCGTCGTGAAGAACGGCTCGAAGAGGCGCTCGCGCATCGCTTCCTCGATCGGCTCACCGGGATTCGCAATGCAGATGATGATTGGGCGCTGGTGATTCACTGCAAGGTACATCGTCTGCACGCGGATCGGTGAGCACTTCTTCTCGATGCACTGCTGGTAGGCATTGATGGCAAGATTGTGCAGCGCCTGGCGAAGCCGCTCGGCCTGCAGCAGCGCGCGGGGCATTTGCGGATCAAGCTCCCATTCCACTTCCACTTCCTCGGCCCCCTCTCCCGCCTGCAACTGTGCTGAATGCATCACATCCCGCAGCAGCGCACCGATGTCCACATCCTCCAACGGTGTTTCGACCGCGTGGGCAAAGTTCATGATCCCCGCCACAAGTTTCTCCAGCCGGTCAACCTCGCGCTGGATGCGCCGATGATAGTCGCTCTGAACTCCCTCAGGCATCGGATTCTCCTGATCGTTGCACGATTCGTCCAGCAACTGCACCATGCCACGAATCGACGCCAGCGGATTGCGGATTTCATGCGCGATGCCGGTCGCCAGCGATCCCACCGCCGCAAGGCGATCCGCGCGCTGCATCTGCTCGTAAAATCCCGCAATGCCCGTGATGTCGCGCACTTCAACGAGGTAGCGCGGCTCAGCCCCCGCCTGACCTTCCAGATAGAGCGCCGAAATCAGGTAACGTACTGCCGATACACCTTCGTTGCGGAGCAGCAGTGAGCGGCTCGCGGTGCGTCCCTCACGCGATTCCTCCGTCAACTCACGCAGCGCGCGCAGCAGCATCGGGTTGGTGTGCAGCAGCGGAACCTTGGCACTGCCATCCAGCAGGTTCTGCCCTGTCAGGTCGGCGGGATTCACGCCAAGCACACGATTGGTGCTCTGGTCCGCCTGCACCACCACGCCATCGCGATCGAGCACAAGGTGCGCGCCACCGAATGATTCCCGAAGCTGGCGATCACGCTCCGCGAACAGGGTGTTCAACTGATCCACCATGCGATTGAACGTCATACCAAGCTGGCCGAATTCCCCCAGTTGAATCGGCTTCAGCTTCGTCGAAAAATCCCCCTCGGCCAGCGACTGCATTGTCTTCACCACATCCTTGATGGGGGACACGATCTGCCGTGCGAGGATGAATCCCACCAACCCGCAGATGATGGAGAACACGATCGAGATCATGAGCGTTCCAACGACCGCCTGCTCGTAGCTGTCGTGTTGAATCTGCGAGAGCGCCTTCCCCGCGGCAAAGTTCAATTGAAACACATACATGACCGTCGCCGGCCCCAGCGCCGCCAGCAGCGTGATCACCGGAATGGAAATAACCAGCCGAACGCTGCGCGAATGCGCCTTGTCCAGATCGCTTTGCGGATCGGGAACGGGCTCCACCGCCGGCATCACCCCACGGCTGGCGGAAATCCCCCGTGAATCCTCCGATGTCTCGTTGCTGTCCATTGCCCGATAACCTTCAACAATGCCGCCAATGATGCAACACCATCATTGCTCTGGGGACGCATCCTTTTCCTGCCGTGTCAGCTCCTTCAGGAAGGGAAGCCCCGCAAGGCCCAGCAGGAAGTAGCCAAAGAACGTATAGACAATCGACGCCGCCAGCATCGCCGCGGGATCAACGCGATTCAGCGTCAGGTAAAGCAGCGCCGCATCCCGCGGGCCCGCACCTGCGAACGTGGGAATCGGAAGCAGCCCCGCAAATGTCGCCGCGGGAAGAATCGCAACCGCCAGCATCAGCGGTGCCTCCGCACCGAACGCATGCAGCAGCATCCATAGCTGCAACATCGACAGGAACCAGTTCAGCGACGAACTGACCACACACGCCACCAACAATCGTTGTTGCCGCGCCAACCGTGGGAACACCAGCAGGAACCCATTCAGCTTTTCCGCCAGCGGGCGCCCCTTGATCAGGGATGCAACCGTGCGTGCGCCGACAATGATCGCCGCCGCGCCGCCCAGTCCGATGCAGCCACCAAGCATCGCCATCGGCGAGGACGCAATCGCGCCA
>JADZDZ010000137.1 GCA_020850785.1 Candidatus Sumerlaeota bacterium
ATCACTGCGCGGAGACAATCCTTCGGCGGCGCGAGCGTGGCGGAACGGAGGTCGTAACTTGCGTAAAAATTTTCGACTACAAATCCCCCCTGCGCGAACCAAGCCGCCGCGCCTTCGGGTGTGAAGACGTGGATGGGTGCCTTCAGCATGTAAGTGTTGCCTTCCGCCTGCACTGTGATGGACGTGTCAAGAATCGCACCGTGGTCGCCTGATCGCAGCAGATCGAGGTATCGGAATTCGTACGTGGCCGCATCGAGCACCGCCTGCTCGCGAATCCCCTGAAGCCTTTTCGGCTGATACGCCAAGGGGACCTCGATGGCGATTTTTGCTCCTGATTTGACGACGCGGCCAAGCTCCCGCGCCAGCAATCCGCACTCCGCAATATTCTGCGCGCAGGCGTAGGCGTAGCCAAACAATCGCGAGTAGGCGAACCGGAATGAAGCGTCGCGGAAAGGGAGCGCGAACAAGTCGCCCGCACAGCCGTTTCGCGCGCCGCGGAGAAGAATGCGCGACAGATCGAGCGCCACGACTTCGTGCCCGCCGGCGGCGGCAATACCCGCGGCCAGCGCCCCCGTGCCCGCGCCCGCGTCCAGAATGGGCCCTCCGCATTCCGCCCCCATCGCCGCGAAAAAAATCAGGTCCTCTTCATCGACGGGGAAGACACGACTGTAAACTTCAGGAAAATCGTAGAGGTTTTTTATCATTTTACCGTCTGCGCCATCAGCCGGAACCTAATCCCCTTGCCACGCGGCGGGGCTGCCGCGCCCAATGTTGGCCGATTAAAAATTGCAAAATCTCCAAGGAATTGCCGGATGAAGAAAGACCTTTCACTTTTCACCTCTGAATCAGTCACCGAAGGGCACCCCGACAAGGTGTGCGATGCAATCAGTGATGCTGTTCTTGATGCAATCCTCGAATCCGACGGCAAGGCTGGCCTCGCGCATCGCAGCCGCGTTGCCTGCGAGACCATGTGCACAACGGGCCTCGTCGTTGTGGCCGGCGAAATCACCACGAAGGCTTACGTGGACGTTCAGGAATTGGTTCGCGATACCGTTCGCCGCATTGGCTATACGGATCCCGCCTATCGCTTCGATGCGGACTCCTGCGGCGTGCTGACCGCGCTTCATTCACAGAGCCCGGACATCGCCCAGGGCGTCGATCGCAAGAATCCCATCGAGCAGGGCGCCGGCGATCAGGGAATGATGTTCGGCTTCGCCTGCGATGAGACGCCGGAACTGATGCCCGCCCCCATCACGCTGGCACACAAGCTGACGAAGCGCCTCGCGGACCTTCGCAAGAAGGGAACCCTGAAGTGGCTGCGTCCCGACGGCAAGAGCCAGGTGACCATGGTCTATGACGGCTACAAGCCCGTCGCCGTGGACACCGTTGTCGTCTCCACACAGCACAACCCCGAAGTCACCCAGAAGCAGATCAAGGAAGCGATCACGGAAGAGGTGATCAAGAAGGTTCTTCCCTCCAACGTCGACACCAAGAAGATCAAAATTCACGTGAACCCCACCGGCAAGTTCGTCATCGGCGGGCCCCATGGCGATTCCGGCCTGACCGGTCGCAAGATCATCGTGGACACCTACGGCGGCATGGGTCGTCACGGCGGCGGCGCCTTCAGCGGCAAGGACCCGTCGAAGGTTGACCGCTCTGCGGCCTACATGGCGCGCTACCGTGCAAAGACCGTCGTGGCTGCGGGCCTCGCCAAGCGCGCGGAAGTGCAGCTCTCCTACGCCATCGGCGTTGCGAAGCCCACGTCCGTTCGCGTGGACACCTTCGGCACCGGCAAGGCTGGTGTTTCCGATGTTGAAATCGCGGCGATGCTGGACAAGGCGATCGACCTTCGTCCCTACGCGATCATCGACCACCTTCAGTTGACACGCCCCATCTACAAGCTGACTTCCGCCTACGGCCACTTCGGTCGCAACGAGAAGGAATTCACCTGGGAAAAGACTGATCTGGCAACACGCCTGAAGTAAGGGAAAGTCATGTGCAGGACAACGGGGTTGGGGTTTGCGAAACAAGCCTCAACCCCGTTTCATTTTGTCGAAAGAGCATCACCATGATGTGGAAAGTCACCATCATTTACGGCGTCGGCATGATCCTACTGGGAGTCGGCACCTACGTTGGCACCGGCATGACCAGCGTCACCGCGCTCATTCCATCGTTCATCGGCGCGATCTTCGTCGTGCTTGGCGCGCTGGCGACGAAGGAAAAGCTTCGCAAGCACGTCATGCACGCGGCGGCCGCGTTGGCGCTGCTCACCATCATTGCCACCTTCAGCGGCGTCATCGCCACCGCGCAGCGCCTTACCGGTGCGGAAATCCCGCGCCCGCGCGCAGCCTTCGCGCAGGCCACGGCGTGCGTCCTCACCATCTGCTATTTGGGAATGTGCATTCGCTCCTTCATCATGGCGCGCCGCAAAAGCGCCTGAGCGCCGAAGGGCGAACAATTGGCAAAACAAAAGAATGGCCGCACCACCAAAAGGGCGCGGCCATTTTCATTGAAGGTGATTCTGGAACTTATCCCGACGACAGAATGACATACAGCGCGTGAAGAAGCCCCAAAACGTAAAACCCGACCAAGGTCAGCAGTATGTTGATCCAGAAGCTGGTGCCGATTCCGTCCTTCAGGCCGACGGCCAACGGAGGCAGTAGGATCGCAATGACGACGAGCAGGAATTTGTTCATTCAGCAAACCTCCAACAGTGGGGGGATTGGTAACTGCTGTTCAGCTATACGACATCAACACCAGAAAATTCATCCACGTCAGCAGAAATTCTGCGTCCCGCCTTGACCGCCAAGCCCTCCCTTATCAACCGTTCTGTCCCACGCGGCCGCATCCGGCTGCAATTCATGAACTTTGGAAGAAACCGTTGGCGCTGATTGTTCAAAAGTTTGGTGGTGATGCCCTTGGCGACAAGGGGAAGGGGAAAAGCAAGGATGGCAGCGAACCGCTGTTCGGCGCGCAGTTCCTTGCGGACAAATTCCTCGAAATTGCGCGCATCGTAAAACGATCCGTCGACAATGGAGACCGGGTGATCGTTGTCGTTTCCGCCATGGGGGATGCGACAAATCGCCTCATTGCGATGGCCCAGGCGCTTTCGCCGAAGCAGCCCGCCCGCGAAATGGACATGTTGATGGTCACGGGCGAGCAGCAGGCGATCGCCCTGATGGCAATCGCGCTGCATGCCGTGGGCGTGCCGTCGATGAGCTTCACCGGCCTTCAGGTTGGCATCATCACGGAAAACGTCTTCGGCAAGGCCCGCATCAAGGAAATCAATTCCGACCGCCTGAAGAAGGCGCTCGCGGAAGGCGTTGTTCCCGTTGTCGCCGGTTTCCAAGGAACCACGGAAGACTACGAATTCACGACGCTGGGCCGCGGCGGATCGGACATCACCGCCGTCGCCGTTGGTGCCGCCGTTGGCGCGGACTACTGCGAATTCTACAAGGACGTGGATGGCATTTTCACCACCGATCCACGCGTTGCCCCGACGGCTCGCAAGATCGACCGCATCAGCTACGACGAAATGTTGGAGCTCGCATCGCAAGGTGCGGGAGTCCTTCAATCGCGCAGCGTTGAATTCGCAAAAAATTACAATGTTCCGCTTCACGTGCGGAGTTTCCTTCATGACAGACCCGGCACCTACGTCGTGCCTGAGGAGAAAGAAATGGAAGACGTTGTCGTCAGTGGCGTGGCATTCAATCGCACGGAGGCAAAAGTTGCCCTGCTTGGCCTTCCCGACAAGCCCGGCATGGCCGCCGAGTTGTTCAGCCGCATCGGCGCGAAGGGAATCGTGGTCGACATGATCATCCAGAACGTTGCGGAAGGCGGAACCAACGACATCACCTTCACCGTTGCGCGTTCCGACTACGACGCGGCGGTGAAAATCGCCGAGGAAGTGCGCAAGGAAATCGGCGCAAAGAAGGTGGAAGGGGACGATTCCATCGCCAAGATCAGCGCCGTGGGCGTCGGCATGCGCTCCCATGCGGATGTGGCGTCGAAGATGTTCCGTGCGCTGGCCGCCAACAACATCAACATCATGCTGATCAGCACTTCGGAGATCAAGATTTCCTGCATCATCGCGGAGAAGGACTTGGACAAGGCGGTTCGCGCTGTTCACGATGCCTTCGAGGCGGAACAGCGATTGCAGAAATCATCCTAACCGCCACACCGGCGGCGAAGGAGAAGCAGTGCGCGGAAACGCATCATCGCTCGCGGTGGAATGCCGACAGTTCTCCCGCTACCTGATTGGCCGCGACCCGTCTGCGGAAATCATGGAACGGTACGCGCGCGCGTGCATGAAGTTTTCCGACGACGCACTTCGCGGAAACCAGCGCGCCTATCGCTTCGCGCGAAGGCACCCATGGTCCCTCCCATTCCTTGATGCGGGCTGCGGCGTTGCAGACGGAACGAACGTGCTTCGCAGGCGTCTCCTCATCGCCAGCGCCATCCTCGAAACCACAACCGATCACGCGGATGTGTTCCTCCCCCGCACGCGCCCGCTGCCTGCGGCAATCGCCATCACGTTGTTTCACGGCGCGAAAGCCGCGCTGAAAATCATCGTCGGCGTCCCGTTGCTACTGCTGGTGAAGACGCTGTGATCGACGTCATTATCGTCGGCTCCGGTGCCAGCGCCGTCAATGCGGCGTGGCCGCTCGTGAAGGCCGGCCTGCGCGTCGTGATGTTGGATGCGGGAATTCAGGACCGGAGGGATTACGCCGCGGAAATTCCCTCCCTTCCCTTTTCGGAAATCCGACGCACCGATGAAAATCAACACGACTATTTTCTTGGGCGCGATTTTGAAGGTATTCCCTTCGGCCCCGTTCGCGTCGGCGCGCAGCTCACTCCTCCGCGCCAGTACCTCACGCACGAGGCGGACAACCTGCTGCCGGTTGTCGCGAAACAATTCGAAGCCCTTCGCAGCTTCGCGCGCGGCGGCTTCGCGTCCGGTTGGGGCGCGTCGGCGCCACCCTTCACTGATGATGACATGCGCGGTTGGCCCATCACGCGCGATGACCTGCAACCTTCCTACGCAAACGTTGCAGAGCGCATCGGCATCTGCGGAGAGAACGATCCCGAACTCCGGGAATTTCTTGGCGATGATCTGCCGCTGCTTCCACCCGCGAAGATGGACAGCAACGCCGCCCACCTGATGAGTTCCTATCGCGCAAGGAAGCATGCGCTGAACCATCGCGGATTCCACGCGGGAGCCGCCCGCCTCGCCTGCGTGACGAAGCGCCATCGGGGACGCGGACCGCTTGCCTACCATGACATGGAATTCTGGGCCGACAAGGATGAGGCCATTTATCGTCCTGTCTATACACTGCGTGAGCTGGTGAAGCACTCCAACTTTGAATACGTCCCTCACGTCGTCGTCGAATCCTTCGCGGATTCAGACACCCATGCCACACTCAGCGCGAAGCGTCTTCAAACGGGAACGCGCGAATCCTTCACTGCCACGAAAGTGATTCTTTCCACGGGCACGATCTGCACCGCCGACATCGTGCTGCGATCGCTCGGCAACGCGCGGCTTCCCATCGTCAGCAATCCCTACGTCTATTATCCCTGTTTCGTCTGGTCGATGCTTGGCAGGAAAGTTCGCGATCGTCGCCACAGCCTCACGCAACTGGCCATCTACCATCGTCCGCACGACCCTGCGGAACCACTGTTGCAGGCACAGGTGTACGGCTATCGTTCCCTGCTCACGTACAAGCTGCTGAAGGAATCGCCGCTCCCCCATCGCGAATCGATCAAGCTGCTGCAACTGATGCAGAACTACTTCGTCATCGTCGGCCTTCATCATCAGGATTTGCCGACGAAATCAAAAATCATCACGCGTGATGGCGACCGAATTTCTGTTTCCTACCAGCTTTCGACGAGTGAAAAGGCCATGCAGGCGCGGAACGAGGCGGAGTTGATGCGGAACTTTTCCTCGCTTGGCTGCCGGGCCATCAAACGCATCGATCCCGGAGCCGGCGCCAGCATCCACTACGGCGGCACGCTTCCCATGACGCACGACAACCGCCCCTTCACGACTGCGCCGAATGGTCGCCTGCGGGGGACCCGCAACATCCACATCGCCGACGGCAGCGTATTCCCGCACCTGCCATCGAAGGGCCTCACGTTCACGCTCATGGCCAATGCAGACCGCATTGGCAGCGCGATGGCGGACGAATTCAAAAAGACCTGAACTTACTTTGCGAAGGAGTGTCGAAAAAATTCCGCGCTTCGCATTCACCTTCTATCGCGGCTTCTGGTCTTCCATCACTCCCAGCACCAAATCCTGATAAGACCCAAATCTTCTTTCATCGATCCGTCCCTCCTCCACCGCCGCGCGCACCGCGCAGCCCCGCTCATTCAAATGCAAACAATCCTCGTACTTGCATTCTGTGGCGTATTCGGCGAATTCCGGGAACCCCTTGATGATCTCCGTTGGCGCGATGCCAATGAAGCCGAATTTCTTGATTCCCGGCGTGTCGATCAGCAGCGTGTCCCCCAGCTTGTATGCCTCCGCCGCGGTGGTCGTGTGGCGTCCGCGCTTCGTCGCTGCGCTCACCTCCTGCACGGGGATGTCCTCTCCCAGCATCGCATTGATCAGCGTTGATTTTCCCACGCCGGACAGGCCGCTCAACACAGTGATCCCCCGCTCCAGCCGCTTCCGCGCGGCCTTCAATCCCCGGTCCAGCGTTGCCGACATCAGGTAGACATCAACGCCCGCATCCTGAAAGGGCTTCATCCGCTCGACGATCCCTTCCTCCGGCTCGTCCATCTTGTTCAGAAAGATCGCCAGGGGAATTTCCATGATGCGGCAATACACCAGATAGCGATCCACGAATCCCTCGTGCAGCGGCGGCGTGGAGGCACTGATGACCAACACAACCTGGTCAAGGTTCGACGCGATGAGCCGCACGCCACCTTCATCGGCAAAGCGCGCCAGCGTTTTCCCGCGCGGCTTGATCCCCTCCACCACCTTGCCATCTGTATAGACAAGGTCGCCCGCGACCGTGGGGAACTGGCGGCGGTTCGCAACGCGAATGAGCTGCCCGTCCAACTCCACGCCACTTTCAATTCCGAAGTTCACGAAAACCCGCGCCACCTTCAGCTTATCCGCGTTTGGTGGCTCGTACACGGCGAACTCCTGCGCCTTCTTCAGGTCGCGCAGCTTCGTCCCCGACGCCTTCTTGTTCTGTTTCTCGCTGTAGTGCGGCTTGCCCATGGTGCCGCCAATCTCCCGTTGTGCCGCCGCCAAAGCAAGACCAGAAGGTCCTATCACCACAGCGCGAGGGATCACTCCATGGCAAACATCGATTCACGGGACCATGATCTTGCAAGGATCATCGTCTCCCATTCCATCAAGGCAAAGAAGGGTGACGTCGTCGTCATCGACGCCATCGGATTCGATTGTGCCGGGCTCGCGCAGGCACTCGTGGAGCAGGTCTGCTCCGTGGGGGCGGCGCCGGTGCTGCACATGATCGATCCGGAGAACATGCGGAAAATGATCCTCACCGCCAGCGACGACGCCTTCGTTGCGCTTCGCAAGCTGCAACTCGCGGAGATAAAGACCGCCGCCTGCTACATTGGCATTCGCGGCACATCCAACGCCTTTGAAACGGCGGATATTCCCCGCAAGGCCATGGATCGCTACAACAAGCTGCTCGCGGTGCCCGTACGCGAAGCCCGCGTGAAGGGGACCCGCTGGTGCGTGATGCGCTATCCCAATGCCGCCATGGCCCAGCTCGCCCAACAATCGCGCGAGGCCTTCGCCAATTTCTACTACAAGGTCTGCACCTTCGATTATCCGTCGATGGCAAAGGCGCTGAAGCCGCTCAAGCAACTGATGGAGAAAACCGACCACGTGCTGATCAAGGGGCCCGGCACGCACCTGGAAATGTCCATCAAGAACATTCCCATCATTCCCTGCACGGGTGAATACAACATTCCCGATGGTGAGTGCTTCACCGCGCCCGTGAAGAAGAGCGTCAACGGAACCGTGAAGTTCAACGCCCCCACCATCTGGGAGGGCGCTCCCTTCGAGGACATTCACCTCACCTTCAAGGACGGAAAGATCACCAACGCCAGCGCGGCCAACAGCCAGCAAACGAAGAAGCTGAATGAAATTCTCGACCAGGATGCGGGGGCGCGTTATGTCGGTGAATTCAGCATCGCTTTCAACCCGCACATCCTCCATCCCATGCGCGACATTCTCTTCGACGAGAAAATCGCCGGCAGCTTCCACATGGCAATGGGCGCCGCGTATGAACAAGCCTTCAACGGAAACAAATCCGGCCTTCATTGGGACATGGTTTGCATCCAGCGCCCCGACTACGGCGGTGGCGAAATCCACTTTGACGGCAAACTGATCCGCAAGGACGGCAGGTTTGTCACGAAGGCGTTGGAGCCGCTGAATTTTGGAATGTGATTGGGCGGATCGCGCAGAAGCAAAAAGGCCGGGCGCCATTGCCCGGCCTTTCCATTTGAAGTTTCAACCTTCGGAATCACAACAGGCCATCAGATGGCCATGATGTCCTTTTCCTTCTTCTTAAGCTGCTCTTCCACCTTGGCGACGAACTTGTCGGTCAGTTTCTGAAGCTCATCGGTCGCGTCGTGGGCGGCGTCGTCGGTCAGCTTCTTGTCCTTCTTCATCTTGTCGATCGTTTCCTTCGCGTGCTTGCGCACGTTGCGGATCGCGACGCGTCCATCCTCGGACATGCCGTGCGCCTTCTTCACCAGTTCCTTGCGGCGCTCCTCCGTCAACGGCGGCAGGTACAGCTTGATCATCTTCCCATCGCTCTGGGGGTTGAGGCCCAAGTTCGCCACGAGGATCGCCTTCTCCACGGCGTGAAGTTGTGACTTGTCGAACGGCGTCACGGTGATTGTGCGCGAATCGGGAGTCGCGAGCGACGCCACCTGCGCCAGCGGCATCTGCGAGCCGTACGCCTCCACGCGCACGTCATCGAGCAGCGCCGCCGACGCGCGCCCCGTGCGAAGCGTGTTGAAATGGCCCTCCAGCGCATCAATCGCATGGGCCATCTTTGTTTCCGACGCCTTGAACAGGTCCTTCAATACATCCGGAATCATGTGATTAGTCTCCTGAAACTATTGTGCCAATTCCCTCGCCGCAAACCACGCGGCGTGTGTTGCCGGGAACGGCGAGGTTGTAAACCACCACGGGCATGTTGCTGTCACGGCACACGGCGATCGCCGCAGCGTCCATGACTTTCAGGTTCTCCTGCAACGCGCGTTGATAGGTGCAGGTGGGCAGAAGCGTCGCCTTGGGATCCTTCCGCGGGTCGGCTGTATAGACACCGTCCACCTTCGTGCCTTTCAGCAGCACGTCGGCCTCGATTTCCGCCGCGCGCAGCGCCGCTGCCGAGTCCGTGGTGAAGAAGGGATTGCCAGTGCCGCCGCCGAAGATCACCACGCGCCCCTTTTCCATGTGGCGGATGGCGCGACGGCGAATGTGCTGCTCCGCGATCGTCTGCACGGGGAAGGCGGTCATGACACGCACCGCAACGCCCATCGCCTCCAGCGCATCCTGCAGCATCAGCGCGTTGATGATCGTCGCCAGCATTCCCACCTGGTCGGCCACAGCGCGCTTCATGTCCTTCGCGGCCTCGCTGCTGCCGCGGAAGATGTTGCCGCCGCCGATCACGACGCCGACCTGCACGCCCAGATCCCACACCGACTTGATTTCCTGGCTGATAAAAAGAACGGAGGCGCGGTCGAGACCAAACGCCTCCTTTCCCTTCATCATTTCCCCGCTCAATTTGAGCAGGACGCGCTTGTGGCGCGATTTTTCACTCGTTCCGTCATGCTGCGCGGAGGGCGCGATGCCACTCGTCATGAGCGTGCGGGAACTCCCTTGGGGATGACTTACTCTGCTGCTTCCTTGCTTGCCGTTTCGCCAACCTTGAAGCGCACGAACCGCGTGATCGTCGCGGTGCCGCCGGCCGCCTTCGCCGCCGCATCGACAACCTGCTTGACCGTCTGCTTGTTGTCCTTCACGAATTCCTGGTTGAGGAGGCAGTTGTCCTTGTAGAAGGACTTCACCTTTCCTTCCACGATCTTCGGAATGATGTTCTCCGGCTTGCCTTCGTTGCGGGCGATGTTCGCGCAGATTTCGCGCTCCGCATCCAACGTCCTGGCATCAACCTCGGCCTCGTTCAGGAAGCGCGGGCCCATCGCGGCGATGTGCATCGCGATGTCCTTCAACGACTCCTTCAGCTTCGCCTTGTCCTTCACATCCGTCTTCACGCCGATCAGCACGCCGATCTTGCCTGGGGGATGGATGTATCCGGTCACGACATCTGCTTCCACGTAGTCCGCGCGATTCAGTTGAATCTTCTCGCCGATCTTGGCGACGAGTTCCGCGACGATCTCGGCGGCCTTCTTGCCGTGGGAGGCAACATGCTTGTCGCCAAGCTCTGCGGCGCTCTTTGCCTTTTCCTTCAGGCCCGTCGCGGCGATTCCCTTCGCGGCACTCTGGAACTCCTCATTGCGCGCAACGAAGTCTGTCTCCGAGTTCAACTCGATCAATGACCCCGCTGTTTCCGCATCGTTGATCGCGATGTGGGCGATGCCTTCCGCCGCCGTGCGGCCTTCGCGCTTGGCGCCCTTGATTTCGCCCATTTCACGCAGAATCTTCACCGCGCCGTCGAAATCACCTTCGGCCTTTTCGAGGGCCTTCTTGCATTCCATCATTCCCGCGCCGGTCTTCTCGCGCAGGTCCCTAACCATTGTTGACGTTATCGCCACAGGCATTTCTGTTTTTTACCCTTAACTGTCAGTTTGTGTGTGCAGTGCGTCGTCGGAACCCGCTCAGCCCTGCTGCTCCGGATTCTGGTCTTCGCCCGAAACGGAAACCTTTTCTTCTTCGCCGTAGAACTGGCCTTCAAGTTCCTCGCCAGCGGGAAGCGCCGCGATCTGCTCCGGCGTCAGGTCGCCGAGGCCGCCTTCACGCGCCTGCACGCCTTCCACGCACGCGTCGGAAATCTGGCTCACCATCAGCTTGATGGAGCGAATTGCGTCGTCGTTCGCGGGGATCACGAAGTCGATCGGGTCCGGATCGCAGTTCGTATCAACAACCGCCACGATCGGGATGTTCAGCTTCTTCGCTTCCTGCACCGCGATCTGTTCCTTCGACGGATCGATGATGAAGATCAGGTCCGGCAGGCGATCCATGTGCTTGATGCCGCCAAGGTTCTTCTCCAGAGCCTGACGCTCGCGCGCATACATGGACTGTTCCTTCTTGCTGTACTTCTCGATGGAGCCGTCGGTGAACATGCGATCCAGCTCGTTCAGCCGGTCGATGGACTTGCGAACGGTGCGGAAATTTGTGAGCAGGCCGCCGAGCCAGCGATTGTTGACATAGTACATGTTCGCGGCGGACGCGCCTTCCTGGATGATTTCCTTCGCCTGCTTCTTCGTGCCGACGAACATCACCTTGTTGCCCGCGATCACGCATTCGCGAACGTACTTCGTCGCGTCGCGCAGCAGGCGCAGGGTCTTCTTCAGGTCGATAATGTAGATGCCGTTGCGATCCGTGTAGATGTACGGCTTCATCTTCGGGTTCCAACGACGGCTCTGGTGGCCGAAGTGCACACCCGCTTCCAACAACTGCTTCATGGTAACACTGGACATGCGGTTTCCTCCGCGTGGTTTTTTTCCGCCGCATCCGTCGCGCGAACGCCCCCAACCGTCATCAAGACCGGCACCTAAGGGGCATCATCGGGATGCGTGTGGGATACGCTGCGGAGGGGCAAAGCCCCGTCATCGCAGCGGGCGGATAGGAAACGCCGCCGCGACAGCGCTTGGCAAGGGGGAAATTCAGGCCGTGCGCCATGATCACGCGACATCTGGCGGCGGCGGCCTTCGATTTTTCTTTGCACAGTCCAACCAGCGCCGTTCCGCTTCCCGGCGCCGGTCGGGCAACCTCATGCTTTTCAGGTTTCAGCACGGAGGAAATTTCACTTTGCAGTCGCTTCCGCCTGTGGTCTGGTTTTTCCTGTAGTGGCAAGGCAGCGCAAAAAGGTGACGCAACCGCATGTCAATCCCCGGTGATCCATACAAGTCAGCAGCGAAGGAAATGGAGATTCTCCTCAAGGTGGAAGGAGGGGTGAATTTTTCCGAGACGGGAAAGAACAAGCAGCGCCTTGCGCAAAAGCTGGCGGAGGCCGGCGAATCAGGCGCCCGCCTGAGCGGTGGTGCCGGCGCGGCATCGCCCACGTCGTACCTCGCAAACTACAGCGAGGAGGATTTTGACCTCGGCGCCGCGTCGCACCAGACGGGCGCGGAACTTCTTCGCACGCTGACGGAGAAAGCTGGTCTTCCCTACCGCGACATGAAGTCCTTCGACCTCAGCGATGAGGCGAAGGTGAAGCGCCTGAAGTCATTCCTGCTCGCTTCCGTCGCGCGCGAACGCCGCGTGTTCGCCGTTGACGAACGACCGAATCCCATTTCCGGCCAAAAGCCGATCCTCACCATCGCCATCGCGGATCCGTTGGACATCACCATCGTTGATGACCTGCGGCTGATGCTGCCGGAGCACGAGATCGAGCCGGTGGTCTGCAACGAGGAAGACATCATCGACGCCATCGATCGCGCCTACGGCGTGGGCGAAGAAAACCTTGATGTGATGATCGATGAGTTGAAGGAGATGGAAGGCGGCAGCAAGGAAGGCGCCGGCGGCCGCGAAGGCGAAGTGGAAATCAACCTGGAAGCGCTCGCCAACGATCCCCCGATCATCAAGCTGGTGAACCTTCTCCTGATTCAGGCCGTGAAGGATCGCGCGTCCGACTTGCACATCGAACCCTTCGCGGGATCGATCCGCATTCGCTACCGCGTGGACGGCGTGCTGCGCGAAATTCCCTCGCCGCCGAAGACGATGCAACTCGGCCTGCTCTCCCGCCTCAAGGTCATGGCCGGCCTCAACATTTCCGAAACGCGCAAGCCCCAGGACGGACGCATCCGCCTTAACATCGAAGGGCGCGAAGTGGACCTCCGCGTTGCCTGTATCTCCACCGTGCACGGCGAATCGATCGTGATGCGCGTGCTCGACAAGTCCGCGATGATGCTCGGCGTCAGCCAAATCGGCATGCAGGAGGAAGTGCTTGTTCCATTCCTGAAGCGCTGCAACAAGCCGAACGGAATGGTGCTGGTCACGGGCCCCACCGGCTCCGGAAAGACCACATCGCTCTACGCAACACTGAAGGAAATTTACGATCCCGGTGCGAAGTTCATCACCACGGAAGACCCGGTGGAATTTGAACTTCCCGGCATTGTGCAGGTGAACATCAACGCGCGCGTGGGCCTTACCTTTGCCGCGTGCCTGCGCAGCATCCTGCGTCAGGACCCGGACGTGATCCTCGTCGGCGAAATCCGCGACGTGGAAACGGCGCAGATTTCCATTCAGGCCGCCCTCACCGGCCACATGGTGTTCAGCACGCTGCACACGAACTCCGCCGCAGCCACGATCACCCGCCTGATCGACATGGGCATCGAACCCTTCCTGCTAACCTCCACGCTCGAAGCCATCATCGGCCAGCGCCTGCTGCGCACGATCTGCCCCAACTGCAAGACGCACTACTTCCCCACCGACGAGGAACTTGCCGAATTCGCCGTCACACGCGAGGAAGTGGAGGAGATCACTTTCTATCAGGGTCGCGGCTGCGACGATTGCAACTACTCCGGCTACAAGGGACGCCTTGGAATTTTCGAGGTGCTGGAAGCAACGGAGGCGATCAAGGAACTCATCCTCCAGCGCGCCACCACCGACGACATCCACGCCATGGGTGTCCACGAAGGCATGATTACGCTGCGTCAGGACGGCTGGACCAAGATATGCCTCGGCCTCACCACCTTTGAGGAAGTCAGCAAGCACACAATTCCGGAGACCGAAGACACCGTGAAGGCGGAGATGGAATCCGTGAAGAAGTCCCTCGCCATGATCGCCAAGGTTCAGAAGACCCGCGACGACGAGGAACGCACGATGATTCACGACGAAGGTTCGCCGGATGATGTCATCACGCTCGAAGATTCAAAGAAGCCGCAGACCAACGACCAGCGGCTGATTGAATAGCGCATTTCCGCAGCGGCGGGAATTTCAAGAGACCCATAAAAGAAAATCGGGGCGGTTCTGGTGAACCGCCCCGTCGTTCATCATCTTCTTATCGGTGCCATCGTGCAGGCACCGCCGTGATCGGCATCACACCTTCGTCTTGAAATACGCCATCGTCTTCGCAATGCCATCCTCCAGCTTCACCTTCGGCTCCCAGTTCAACCGCTGGCGCGCGCGTGTGATGTCCGGCTTGCGCTGCTTCGGGTCATCGACGGGGAGCGGTTCGTAGACAATCTTGCTCGTGGTGTTGCTGAACTTGATGATCGCTTCGGCGAATTGCTTGATCGTCATCTCCGCAGGATTGCCGATGTTGCAGGGCTGATCAAGATCGCTCATCAACAGCTTGAGGATTCCATCAACGAGGTCATCCACGTAGCAGAAGCTGCGCGTCTGCGAGCCGTCGCCGTACACCGTCAGCGGTTCGCCCAGCAACGCCTGCTTGATGAAGTTCGGAACCACGCGGCCGTCATTGAGGCGCATGCGCGGGCCGTAGGTGTTGAAGATGCGGACGATGCGCGTTTCCACGCCGTGGAAGCGGTTGTAGGCCATCGTAATCGCCTCTGCGAAACGCTTCGCCTCATCGTAGACGCCACGGGGGCCAATCGGGTTCACGTTGCCCCAATATTCCTCCGTCTGGGGATGAACAAGCGGATCGCCGTACACTTCGCTCGTGGAGGCGAGCAGCACGCGCGCCTTCTTCTCCAGCGCAAGGCCCAGCACCTTGTGCGTTCCCAGCGAACCAACCTTCAGCGTCGGGATGGGGCGCTCCAGATAGTCGATGGGGCTGGCGGGCGATGCGAAATGAAGGATGTAGTCCACGGGGCCGCGCACATACAGATAATCCGTCACGTCCTTCTTGATGAAGGAGAACTTCGGGTCTGTAATGTGGTCGATGTTGTCGGTGGAACCGGTGGAAAGGTTGTCGAGTGCAATGACCTCGTGGCCGCGTTCGAGCAACTGCTCGCACAAATGGCTGCCGAGGAACCCGGCTCCTCCGGTGACGACTGTTCTTGGCATGACGACGATGCGACCTCGCAAAAAGTAATGGGGAAAACGGTGGCGATGGTTCGGAGCCCCTCCGCCGTGGGAAAGGAAAATAAGGGGCGGTTTGTGCGCGCTGCGATTGGAAAGGCTCCCACGTCACGAAAATTCCTGAAAATTAATCCCATCAGAGCGATAAAATCGTTGATAGAACGTTGCTGCGCTGCTTTACTGAGGCTCCGGATGTGCATGCAACCCGATCGATCCTCCCTTTCGGGCTGCCGCAAAATCCGCAGGCGTCGATTGCTCGTGTGTCAAAGCACTGCGTTTGATTTGACTGTGGGGCTAGCGTTCAAAAGTGACCCTTTGTTGAGCCGGCAAATTCAATTTCCAAGAAACTATTTTCGAAATCCCATGAATGGCTACAACCCGCAAAATCCCATGATCGTCCAAGGGGACATGTCGATCCTCCTTGAGACGACGGGACCACTCTACGTCGAGGCGCGCGACGCTCTCGCGCGATTTGCGGAGCTGGAAAAAAGTCCCGACTACATTCACACCTACCGCATCACGGCGCTCAGCCTTTGGAACGCCGCCGCTGCGGGCATGAGCCCTGATGAAATCAAGCATGTGCTGACGCACTACGCGAAGTACCCTGTTCCGGAAAGCGTCATCACGTGGATGCAGGATCGCATCTCGCGCTATGGCCGCCTGAAGCTGATCAAGGAAAACGGACGCCTGATCCTTGTCGGACCCGACAAGCCGACCATGGTGCAGATACAGAAGTACCGCAACGTGAAGCCGCTGCTGAAGGAGCAGATCGATCCGTTGCGCTTCCTCATTGATGACAATAATCGCGGCCCGCTGAAGCAGGCGCTGATCAAGGTTGAATTCCCCGTGGAGGACCTGGCGGGCTACACCGACGGCGCGCCCCTCGACGTGGAACTTGTCGACAACATGCGCAGCGGAAGGAAGTTCGGCCTGCGTAATTATCAGTCCGATGCGGCGGAAATTTTCTACGCCGCCGGCGGAGTGAAGGGTGGCAGCGGCGTCCTTGTGCTTCCCTGCGGCGCGGGAAAGACCGTCATCGGCATCGCATCCATGTCGCGCGTGAAGCAGCGCACGCTGATCCTGACGACGAACATCACCGCATTGCGCCAATGGAAGTCGGAGATTCTTGACAAGACCACGCTGAAGGATGAGGACGTCGGGGAATACTCCGGCGAAATCAAGGAAATCCGCCCCGTCACAATCACGACCTATCAGTTGATGACCTACCGCAAATCGAAGACGGACGAATTCGTCCACATGGATTTGTTCAACGCGGAGAACTGGGGCCTCATCATCTACGACGAGGTGCACATGCTTCCCGCGCCCGTGTTCCGTTCCGTCGCAAACATTCAGGCACGCCGCCGCCTCGGCCTGACGGCGACGCTGGTGCGCGAGGATGGCCTTGAGGACGACGTGTTCTCGCTAATCGGCCCGAAGAAATTCGACGTGCCGTGGAAGAGCCTCGAATCGGACGGCTGGATCGCGAAGGCCAATTGCATCGAGGTACGCGTGCCGCTTCCCCAGGCCATGAAGATGGAGTACGCCACCGCCGACCAGCGCGACCAGTTCCGCATGGCGTCGGAAAATCCGTTGAAGATCGCCGTCGTGGAGCGACTCATCAAGCAACACAATGATGACAACATCCTCATCATCGGCCAGTACATCACGCAGCTTGAAATGCTGTCCGCCGAATTCAAGGCCCCGATCATCACCGGCAAAACGCCCAACAAGGAACGCCAGGAAATCTACGACGCGTTCAAGAAGAAGAAATACAAGGTGATCATCGTGTCCAAGGTCGCGAACTTCGCGATCGACCTTCCCGATGCGAACGTGGCGATTCAGGTAAGCGGCACCTTCGGCTCCCGTCAGGAGGAAGCCCAGCGCCTCGGCCGCGTTCTTCGCCCCAAGGGCGAGGGGATCGAAAACATCGCGCACTTCTACTCGCTGACCACGAAGGACACCAACGAGCAGGAATTCGCCAACAAACGCCAGCGCTTCCTCGCCGAGCAGGGTTACAACTACCGGATCGAATTCGAGGAGGTCTCCAAAGAAGCCGAGCAGCGCGCCGTCGAATTGTGGGAGCAGATCAACGCAATTCGCGCCGCACGCGCCGAAGAGGAAAACGACGAAGACCCCGCCGTGGTGAAGGAACTGGCCACAAAATGAAGACGATGCAGTCCCCGCATGAAGAGATCGTTCGGCTGTTTATGGACACATGAAATTAAAGAGCATTCTCAAGACACTCAGCATCCCGCACCTGCGGAAGATCGAAAAGCATTGGGAGATTTCCCCCGTGGATGTCTCCCCCACACTGTCAGCGGAAGAACAGCAGGCCGCGCTGATCAACAACCTCTACCAGCGGCTGCAGAATCGCTCGCTTTGGGAGAAGGCGACGCGCGCGTTGACGCCGCTGGAGACCAACCTCGTCAACTTCCTGGCCATCCATGGCGGCGACCTCGAAAAGAGCGAGGTTACCGAGCGCTACTTCAATGGTGATGCGCGGAAGATGGAGGAAACCGTCCGCGCCCTCGCTGATCGCGGCATCGTCTTCTTCGACGAAGTCCCCGAAGTCAGCACACCGCTGACGCTTGTGGGAATCCCCGAACCTTTCCTTCGCTACATCGAACTGCCGTCCTTCTGGGAGGGCTACCTTGGCAACCTGCTGAAGGAACTTTCCAACAACGAACTCAATCACTTCGCGACGCAGGGCCTGCTCATCCAGCCGGAAAACGCCTGCAAGAATTACCTCATCTGGCTCCTTCGCAAGCATCTGTTGGATCCAAAGTTTCTGCGTGGATACATGGATCGCCTTCCCGTGGGCTCGCAAGGTGTCATGCAGTTGATGCTGGAGCGAAAAGGAGTGTGCGTTTACCGCGA
The DNA here is from genome assembly GCA_020850785.1 of Candidatus Sumerlaeota bacterium. Lineage (GTDB taxonomy): Bacteria > Sumerlaeota > Sumerlaeia > SLMS01 > SLMS01 > JADZDZ01. The sequence goes on from JADZDZ010000137.1 coordinate 18,035, forward strand.
CCTGCTGGAACTGAACGTGCAGCGCCGCTACGATCATTCCCGCGGCGACGCGATCCAGTGGCTGCTCAACACCAGCGGCCTCCTCTTCACGGGAGTCGCCGGCGGCAACAAGTACAACAACCTCCTTATGCTTCCCCGCGATGTGTCATACATCATCCAGAATCATTTTGAGGCCGATGAACGCACCTTCCACGAACTGGATGCGGTGACCGTTGTCGCGAAGGAAAACGCGCCGACAGTGATGATCGATAACAGCAACACGCTGCTGCGCGATCTGGTGGTGCTCTGCAACATGATCGACCGCCATCCGATGAAGGTGCTCGCCACCGGCGGCATCGGCAAGAATGACCTGAAGAAGATCATCGGGTCACTCAGCCGCTTCAAGACGGCGAAGTACGCCGAATTTCTTTCACTCTTCGCCATTGAGAGAAAATTCCTCGTCTCCACGGGCGACGCCTATCGCGTGTCGGGCTCCTTCCTGTCGTGGTTGGAGGATTCGCAGGCCGCCTACGCGGAACTTATTTCGTGGTGGTTGAAGACAACCGACTGGAACGAGGAGTTCATCGATGGCAACACCGTGCACGTGGAGCCCACTCCTGCGGGCCTCACGTCCATCGTCGCCTTCCGCCGCACGGTGCTGGAGTGCCTGAACGAGTTGCCGCGCGATCGCTGGTACAATTTCAGCGGCTTCCTTGAGGAGTGCCTGCCGCGCATCGAGCAGGAAATTCCCGGCCGTGGCGAACCCATCGCCTACGACAAGCACACCCGCAGCAATGAGTTGGTCGTTGAGTCCATTGTCGGCGAGTGCCTGCAGTGGCTTGGCGTGCTGGCGATCGGCGTCAAGACGGACAACGATTTTGAGTTGATCGGCACGCGCGAAGGCGACGGCAAGCTGCTGAAGGCGCGTGGCGCCGGTCGTGGCCGTCCGCGCAAGCAGCCCGACGTTGAATTCACGTTCCGCTTCACCGATTTGGGCCGCTACGTGTTCAATCATCATCCCGAACACTGGGCGGAAATGTTCCGGCCCCATGATGACAACGTCGTGATGCCGCTGCGCTTCGACGTGGATCAGTTCATCGTGCAGCCAACGCACGAGGTGATCGTTCCTCCCGATCTGAAGCTGCGCGCATTCTATCACCTGAACGAAATCGCAACCACGCGCTCCATCGACGTGATGTCAATTCTGTCGATCACGAAGGACAGCGTTCGCGACGGGCTCGATGGTGGCCTTCGCTTCGAGGAAATTCTGGATTTCCTCCAGAAGGGTTCGCGCACCCCCATTCCCGATTCGCTCATGCACCTCCTCAAGGACTGCGCGCAGAAGCACGGCGAAGTGAACATGGGTTACGCCGGCGGCTACATCGTGGTGGATGATGAACCGCTTCTTGAGCAAATCCGGCAGAACAAGAAAATCTCCCCCGCCATCAAGGATGTCATCGACAACCGCATCGTGATCCTGAATGCGGATGTGGACGTGCGGCGGCTCGCGCGCGAGTTGCAGAAGCTCGGCTTCCTGCCACGCCTTTCCAGCGAGCACGTCCACGTGAAGGACGATGACGCGTTTCACCTGTCGCTGACACGCGAGGACATGTACACCCTCATCGCGGCGGTGCGCTACGCGTCGGAGTGCCGCGACGCCCGCGGCGTTTCCGTCACGGAGGAACGCCTCATGCCGCTGCTGGAGCGCCTCAAGCCCGACGCCCGCACCTTCCTCGCGCTCAATGATCTCGCTGATCCGCTCTACAAGACCTGGATGAAGGCGGCGGAATCCGCAGCGGAAGCGGAACTGGAAGAGGTTAAGAAAAAATACCAGTCGCAAATCACGAAGATCGTGTCCACAGCCGTTCCGCGCGCCCTTTCCAAGCACAACTTCGATGGGCCCAATCCCGCCGAGGAGCAAAGCGACATCGAACGCATGCTGGAATTTGCCGTGGAGCACGAATTCGAAGTGGAAATCCAGTATGTGAAGAACAACCGCGAGGAGGTCAGCGAGGTCGTTGCGCCCGAAAGCATCGAGCGCGACCGCCTGCTGGGGCGTTGCCGCTCGCGCGACAACTCCTTCGCCGCGTACAAGATAGACCGCATCGTGAAATCGAAGCTGATCTAAAACCCGAACGGAATCCCGAAATGAGAATTGATGGCCGCAAAGCAGACGAGCTTCGCGAAGTGAAATTCACGCCAAACTTCCTGCGCTTCGCGGAAGGCAGCGTGCTGGTTGAATGGGGAAAGAACAAGATCATCTGCTCCGCCACCGTGGAGCAGCGTGTGCCGCCGTACCTTGTGGGAAGCGGCAGCGGCTGGGTGACCGCCGAGTATGCGATGCTTCCCCGCAGCGCAAAGCAGCGCATCCAGCGCGACAACGCCCGCAGCGGCGCCAACGGGCGCAGCGTGGAAATCCAGCGCCTGATTGGCCGTTCCCTTCGTTCCGTCGTGAACCTCACCGCCTTCGGCGAACGCACCATCCTGCTCGATTGCGACGTCATCGAATCCGATGGCGGCACGCGCACCGCCTCCATCACCGGCAGCTTCGTTGCGCTGGCGCTGGCGATCGAGCGTCTGCGCGAGGATCAACAAATCGGCAGGGATGCAAAAATCCTGAAGGATTATCTGGCTGCGGTCAGCGTTGGTGTCGTGGAAGGGAAGCCCGTTCTCGACCTCAACTATCTGGAGGATTCCTCCGCCCACACGGACATGAATGTCGTGCTGACGGGGCGCGGAAACTTCGTGGAGATTCAGGGAACCGCAGAGAAGGACGCCTTCCCGCAGGAATCGTTGGACCAAATGCTGGCAATGGCACGCGGCGGCATCGCCACGTTGGTGGAAAAGCAGCGCGCCATCCTTGGGTTGTCGCTATGATGCGGATCGCGTTTCTCGGCCTTGGCGTCATGGGCGCTTCCATGGCGGGGCATCTTCAGAAGAAGTTCCCGAACATCGTTGTGTGGAATCGCACCGCCAGCCGCTGTGATTCGCTGAGGGATGCGGGCGCCGAGGTGGCTTCCTCCCCCGCCGCTGCCGCCGCGAAGGCCGACGTGATCTGCCTCTGCGTCTCCGACACGCCGGACGTGGAGGGTGTTGTCTTTGGCGAAGACGGCGTCTTCTCAACGATCAGGCCGGGAAGTTTGCTGGTGGATTTCTCCACGATCTCTGCGGCTGGCACGGAAAAGTTCGCGCGAAAGCTTGCGGAAAAGAATTGCTCGTGGGTTGATTCCCCCATGAGCGGCGGCGATGTGGGCGCACGAAACGCCGCGCTGACGCTGATGGTCGGCGGTGCCGAAGGGGATTTCGCGCGTGTGCTCCCGATCCTGCAAACCGTCGGCAAGAACATCACCCACATGGGGCCGGTCAGCTTCGGCCAGCGCACAAAACTCGCCAACCAGATCGCCGCCATCGGCACGATCATCTCCATGGGCGAGGCGCTGAACTTCGCGCGTGAATCGAAAATGGACTTGGAGAAGGTGCTCGCAGTGATCAGCAGCGGCGCTGCGGGGAGTTGGTCGCTGTCAAACTACGGCCCCCGCGTGCTGCGCGGCGATTGGAAGCCGGGATTCGCAGCGGCACTGATGTCCAAGGACATGCGCCTTGTCGTGGAG
>JADZDZ010000138.1 GCA_020850785.1 Candidatus Sumerlaeota bacterium
ATGGAGGGCGGGGAAAAGGAATACAAGATCGACATTCCCGTCTATCTGGCATTCGGCAATCGCCGCCGTACGGCGCCGCCATCGGGCGTTCCCGCGCAGCAGCATCAGAATGCGGCAAGCCAGAAAAAGTCGGTCGCAACACAACCGGTGGAAACGAAGTACCACTAGGACGGGATTTACGCAATGTGGTTGAAGCGCTGCGCAATCATTCTGGTGGTGTCGGCAGCGTTGGCAGCCGTGGATTCCTTCGCGCGGCCTTCCGCGTGGACGGTGAATTCATCCACGAAAAAAGAGAGCAAGGGTGCGGACAATACCGCCGCGCCCGTTGCGAAATTGCCGACGGATGCTCCAGCCACCGCGACGGCGCATGATGCAAACTGGTTTTCCGACCAGCTTGCCGGCGGCGCGCTGGCGATTGATGCGCGCACTGCGGAAAAATTCAGCGAATCACACGTTCCCGGCGCGATTCATCTCCCCTTTGAAGCGTTCACGAAGGGGCGGCCCGATGCGGTGGACTTTCTTCCCGATGACGGAACGCTGATGATCATCTACTGCGACGGCGGGGATTGCGACGCGAGCCACAAAGTGCAGACGATGCTGGAGCAATTCGGCATCAAAAACACGGTGGTTTTTGAGGAAGGTTTTCCCGGCTGGCAGAAGGCGGGGCTTCCCGTGGAAACGGGTTCATAAATGGAAGGCGCAAGAAGTGGAGTGATGCCGTGGTTGCTCCTGCTGGCGCGCGTCGTCGCGGCGGGTGCGCTTGTGCTGGCGGGCGTGATGAAGCTGGGCTTCATCGGCGGATCGGCGCAGGCGGCAAATGCACCGCTGGTCTTCGCGTTGTCGCTGCAGTCATTCAAGTTGTTGCCGGACGCGTTGGTGCCCGTGGTGACGTACTTCGTGCCGTGGTGTGAAGTCGTCGCGGGAGGGTTGATGCTGCTGGGCGTGTGGTCGCGGCAGAGCGGCGCCGTGGCGGCGGGGATGCTGCTGGTGTTCACGCTGGCGCTGGGTAGTGTCCTTGTGCGCGGCCTGCCCGTGGAATGCGGATGTTTCGGCGGACTCTTCGGCGAGACGAAAGTGACATGGGTCAACATCGCGCGCAATTTGGTGCTGGCGGCCTGTGCCGTTGCCGTTGCCATTGCTGGTGGCGGCGCGCTTGCCTTGAAGCCGGATGAAACACGCCCGCACCAGTAGGCTCCCTTGAAAGCCGCCATCATGCACCTCGTGCTTGCGAAACAATGAGCGGACCGATCCTCGCCGCGTTCTCGGTGTTCTGCGCGATCCTGCTGCTGGACGTGACGGAAGCGTACGACCCCGGCGGTTCTCCGATCGGTTGGATCATCATGATCGGGTTGGTGCTCGCGCATCGTCCATTGATTCGCGAGGCATTCACGAATTGCGAATCATCCGCTCCTCCGATGATTCCGCGAAGGCTGGCGGCGATGCTGTCCGTGGGGATCGTGCTGGCGGGAACGCTGTTTGTCGCGTATCACGTTCAGGAGAATATCTTTCGCCGCGCGGTGGTGCCTGCGGACAGCGCGCAGCTTGGAGTGATTGCGCAGGCGGTACCGCGCATGGAAACCGACGATCTGCTGTACGGTTACACCTACCGGCAGGGAGAATCGAAGGTGTTGAATCCAGTGCCCGTCGGCGGGGTGCTGCCGTTCGCCTTGGCGCGGGAGTTGGGATTCGACTTGCGATACGCATCGCTGGGCGGGGCGATCATGGCGGCGGCTCTGATCCTTGCGGGGGTGGTGTTCATCCTGCGCAACAGCCATCGCGGGGCGCCTGTGATGAATGCGCTTCCGTTGGTGGTGGCGCTGGCGGGCGTGGGATGCTTGTGCCTGCGGCGCTCGATTGACTTTTTCAACTGGGGACACACGGCGGTGCAGTGGCCGTTGGTGGCATTGCTGGGCCTCGCGATGAGCGCACGCAGGCCGCTGATCGTGGCGCTGGCGGCGGGAATGCTTGCGGCAATGAACGCGGGATGGCTCCTGATGCTTCCGGTTGTGGGGTGCTTCCTGTTCGCGGAATGGCGGAAGGCTTTTCCCCTTTCGCTGGTGCTGCTTTTTATCTTTCCCGTTGCTGCATACACGCTCTTTCTTGATCAGGAAAACGCGTTCCTACCGGGCGTTTTTGGTCGCATATTTGAGGACGGACTGAAGTTGCAAAAGAGTGGCTCCTGGCGCTTTGCCAGCGTTCACGGCATAACCGATTGGCTGCATCTGCGCCCCGTCGTCTACGTCGCCGCGCTGGTGATGCTGGGGATTCTTTGTCGGCGAATCGTGAGCGCGCACGACCTGCCGCAGCGAATGAAACTCTTCGCGCTGGCGATGTTTGTAATCATTGCCTGCGGGCCTGTTGCCTATTTTTTCCATTGGATTTCCTATGCGATTTTTTTTGCGGGAATCGCGCCAGCCTTCGTCGCTGTCGCGCGCGATGCCGCTCCGCCGCGATGGCGAATGATGGAGTTTTCAGCGGCTGGTTTCCTGATCATGATTTCCGCAGGATTGGTTGCCGCGAGTGTGTGGGCGGGATACCCGGATGCAATCAATCGCCAAACCGATGGGAAGCAGGGAGTCGATCGCAACCTGCTTGCGGGATTTAACGTGCGCAGCGAGGATCACGCCTGGGGGAAAGGGAAGGAGATGGCGGTTGGCTTCACGCTGGACCGGCGGAACGCAGGCACGTTGGAACTGCATCTTGGCACGCTGGGCGGCGACTTCACGCCGATGAATCGCACGATCATCCGCGTGAATGGCCGCCAGAAGGGTGTGTTTCGCGTGCTGCCGGGGGATTATCGCTATGCGCGCGTTCCGTTGTCGGAGGATGACGTGGTGATCGGATTCAACGTGGTGGAATTGGAGGCATCCTGGTCGCGGACGCCGCGCAGCCTCGGCGTTGCGGCGGATGATCGCAACGTTTCCATCAATTATCTGGGAATGCGATTCCTGCCGCGAGAGGTGCAACTTGCGTCGCGCTGATTTTCCCACGGGCCCGGAGCTTTACTGCATCACGGATGCGAATCTTTCCGGATTCAGCCACGAGGAGCAGGCGGCGCGCATGATCGAGGGTGGTGCGCGCATCATCCAACTGCGCGACAAGGCGATTGATGACGAAGGCTTCGCGCAAATTGCGACGAAATGTCAGGCGTTGTGCCGCGCGGCGGGAGTGAGCTTCGTCGTGAATGATCGCATCGAAGTGGCGCGTGCGATTTCCGCAGACGTGCTGCATTTGGGGCAGGATGATCTTCCTCCCGCGGAAGCGCGAAAGACCATCGGCGAGGAAATGTTGCTGGGGATTTCCACGCACAATTTCGATCAGTTCATTCGCGCGCTGAGGGAACCCGTGGATTATATTGCGCTGGGGCCCGTGTTTGGAACGACGACGAAGCAGCGTCCCGATCCGCCGCCGGGAATGGATGCGGTGCGCGAGGCCGCGACTATCATGCGCGATGACAGGCGGCCGCTGGTGCTGATTGGGGGCGTTACGCTGGAGAAACTGGAGGCGCTGCAGGTGATGGCCCCGAATGCAATCATCGCGGTGATCGGCGCGATCGTGGGAAGCCCGCACTCCATCGCGGAACGAGTGAAGGAGTTTCGCCGGCGGATTTGCGTTCCGGCACGGAACTCATTCCTCAATCACCAATAAGCGCCCAGCCGTTGAGCGTGGAAACGGTGACGCGGACGGGAATGGAAATGGCCCCAGTGGATGAATTGGAATTGATCTGGATCGTGGCGTCGTAGCTTCCCACGGCGAGCGCGCTCGTCGCGAAGGAAACAGTCACCGGGTCGTTTTCCGTGCTGACGCTTCCACTGGTGGGATTGAGGGAAATCAGCGACGAGTTTTCGCTGAGCGTGTAATTCACGGAGCCGAGGCCTATGTTCCTGAGCGTGATCGTCTGCGGTGCAACGTTCTTGCCGGGCGCGATGAGGAGGTTCAGCGATGGCTTGTCGACGGAGAGGGTCGGCGGCGCGACGCGCAGGCTGACGGTCACGACTTGCGGTGCGTTCGTGGCGTTCGGCGCGGAAAC
>JADZDZ010000139.1 GCA_020850785.1 Candidatus Sumerlaeota bacterium
AGCTTGTCGGCGGGGAGGAGGATTTTTTCCGGCGTGTTCTGCCGCACGATCGCGACAAGGAATGATACAAGAATCATCAACGCCCAGATGGTGTTGATGTTGAACAAATACTTGAAGGCGGCGCCAATTTTAGCACCCATTCCGGCGCGCTCCTTTCGTTCCAAAAAGTAGTGTCAGGGGGGGAGCGTTTTGCCCGCGGTGAATCGGATCAACGAAAAAGACTGTCGCCGCGACAATTGAGGCATCGTTCAAAGAAGCGTTCGTTGCTGGCAACGGCCACGGGAAGGTCGAAGCCATCCAGCACCGCGCGGCGGGCGGCCTCGCCGAGGCGCTGCGCCATCGCCCCATCGGCCAGCAATTGGACGACCTTGTCCGCCAAATCCTCCGGCGATTGCGCATCCGCATGCAGCCCCGTTGCGCCATGGCTGACTACTTCGGGGAAACTGCTGCCGCCATTCACAACCACGGCGCACCCGCAGGCCATCGCCTCCAGCGGTGCGATCGCAAGCGCCTCCATGCGGGAAGGGAACACACACACCGCTGCACGACGATAAAGGCCCGGCACCTCCGCGTGGGGAACGGGGCCAAGAAACGCCACGCGCGCATGGTACGCCGCAGGAAGCCCGCGCAGCAGTTCCTCCTTCAACGACGTGCCGCCCGCCCCATCCAGGGAATCAGCCGCCGCCAGTTCCAAGCGCGCTGCGGGAACGCGCTCGAATATCAAGGGAAGCGCCGCGAAAAGCTCCCTCACCCCCTTGACGTGTGAAATCTTTCCAAGGAAGAGCAGCAGGTTCGGATCACGCGCGACGGCAGCATCGGGGGCGAACCTGCGCGCATCCGTAAAGTTGTGAATGACCTCGTCCACCGGCGCCACTTCGGGAAATTCCCTCTTCGTCGCGTCCGCGATGAAGCGACTGACCGCAACGCGGCGTGATGCCGACAGCAGGCCACGCCGTTCCAGAAATTGAATCAGGCGCGAACTTCCCTTCCCCTTGTGCCTGGCAAGCACCGAGGCCGTTCCGTGGTAACGCACGATGATGGGAACGGGAAGCCTTGTCGGCAGGTTGAGGAACGCACCCTGACCGCGATAGTCGGGAGCCTCCACCAGATCGATCCCCTCCGTCGCGACGAGCGACCGCGCGGCCCGCGACAGCGCCCATTGCCGCGCCAGCAGGTCGGCGTGGGGGCTTCCTGTCCCGCCTGCGGAAATCATCGTGACGCGAACGCCTTCATCATCAACACCGCGCGGCGACTGCGAAATCCCCACGACAAAAACCTGATGACCGCGGAGCACAAGCGCGCGCGCAAGCTGCTGCGTGAACACACCGATGCCGCCGGCGCGGTCGGGAGGATACTCGTTGCAGATGAACAGAATCCTCATGGGCTGAACAACGGAGCAGCCGTGCACGCGCGTATCAGGAAGGACAGGCGGTCTAGAATCCTGTCACCACATACTGGCGAATGATGATGCTGTCCAACATGACGGCGATGTTGGCATCGTCGCCGGTGTTATGCGCGTAAAGATAATCGAAGGAAATGATCAGGCTGTTGTTCGCGATTTCCGGAGGCGCCATGAAATACATCGTGTAGGCTTCCTGAACGCCATCAACGGGAACGCGCGAAATTCCGTCGCGCGAATCGATGTTCAAAATCGCGGACGTCTTCAGCGACGAATCGTTGATGCGGAAACGGAAGGTCGGCACCTGCGCCTTCGTGGCCGCCGTGGCGGTGCTCCGCGCGCGGAACGTCAGCGAATAGAACGTGTTTCCAAGAACATTGATCGCAGTTTCCGCGCCCCAGTAGCCGAAAATGTTGCCGTTCGCGGTGTTGGGAATCAGTGTGCCGCGAATCAGCAGGCCGTTTGTCTGGCTGAATTCCTGCGGCGATGTGAGGATCGGGAACGCGTTGCGCTGCGTGAACCCAAGGCTGCCATTGGCCACGAAGTCGAAGCTTCCCACCGTCTGGCCGAAGGCTTCATTCGGCAGCGCCAACGCCTCGACAACCACGTTGTCCAGCGAGATGCGCGCGTTTGCCGCGTCGGAGGGATCAAAATTCAACACGTCTAAATCAAGGCGGAACTGCGAAACGCCCGCCGGCTGGCTGAAGAACTGGTAGTAGTTTCGTCCACCCATCGGCGGAGAAACGTTCCCCAGTTCCGTCGATGAAATCAGCAATGCATCACTCTGCTCAAAACTCAGCGAAGACGAACGCATGCGAATCGCGGGAACGCGTGTGAGGTCTGCCTGGTCACCTCTCACGGTGAACGTGGTGCGATACAGCGACGTCGGCCCAGTCGTTCCATTGACAAGCGAAGTGATCGGCGATTCCCAGAACGCGAAGGAGTTGGTGTTGTCGCTGGTGGTCATGTCCAACGAACCATCCACACCGTTGTAGGTTCCGCCAACAACGGCAAAGGGCGCGGGATTCGCAAACGTCCAACCATCGTTGGTGAACGCGAAGGAAAAGGACTGCGCGCCCGCCGGTGGCAGCGGCGATGGGGACGGCGAGACCGTGGGCGTGGGTGTTGCCGTGGTCGTGACGCCAGTCGGCGTGGGCGATCCAACGGGAGTGAGTGACGGTGTCGCGGTAAAGAGCGGCGTGAGCGTGGGAATGGGAGAGAACGTCACGAAAGGAGTCGGCGTCACCAACGGGGTCAGCGTCGGAACAGGCGATGCCGTTGGCGTTGCTGCCGTCGTCGTTGGCGTCGTTGTGGGAGTGAAGATGGGTTCCTGCGATGGCGTCGGCTGAATCGATGGCGTGGGGCTTCCAAAAACGGAGGTGGGAGTCGGCGACGGGACCGGAAGCGCCGGGGCCGCCGCAGCGGAAATGACGAGGAGTGCGGTGGCGGCTGCGATCATCGATTTCATGCAAGGGTACCTGCTCTTTTCTGGGATTTCCACGGCCTGGGATTCTGCTGAGTTGCTAGCACCGGGCGTCCGTGCGCGCGAATGTGATTTTTCATTCCCTGCAAAAAAAGAACGGGGCTCCCTGTCCATCAGGGAACCCCGCAACTTCTTCACCGCAATTTGCCCTAGATGTTGCCGGCAAAGCGCGTAATGTTCAGGCTTTCCAGAACGAGCGTGATCGAGGGATCGTCGCCCGATTCGGGGGTGCAGAGGTAATCGAAGGAGAGAATGAACTTCTTGTTGTTGATTTCGGGAACCGCCTGCATCCAAAGAACGTAGGTTTCAGCGACGTTGTCGACGGGCACGCGGCTTCCGCCATCGCGCGAATCGATGCTCACGATCGCCGAATATTTCAGCGAGGTTTCGTTGACGCGCATACGGAAGACCGGCACGTCGGCGCGCTGTGCGGACGTCGCGGAGGAACGCACGGTGAACTGCACCGCGTAGAGCGCGTCGCCCGCGATGGTGGTGTCGGTCTCCGCGCCCCAGTAGCCGAAGATCGTGCCGTTGCTGGCGATGCCCCTCAACTGATCCGCGCCGCGAATCCCAAGGCCGTTCACCGTCGTGAACTGCACCGGCACGTCCAGCAGCGGCGATGCGTTGCGTTCCGTGAAGCCGCTCGGCCCGATGGCGGAGAAATCGTAGCTGGCAACGGTGGTGCCGCTCACAGCGGGAACCGTCAGCGAATCGATCGCGACCTGAGTCAGCGACAACGTGGCGTCCGTCGTGTCCGACGGAATGAAGTTCAACACGTCGAAGTCCAGACGGAAGGAATCAATGCCGGCGGGCTGGCTGAAATACTGAACATAGGCACGCGGCTTCTGGCGCGGCGAAAGGTCCCCGTTGCCGGAGGAGGTGACGGCAAGCATGTCGCTCTGCTCGAAGTTAAACGAGGAGGAACGAACGCGGAACGCCGGCGCGACGGACTGGTTGTTGGTGTTGTTGCGAATCGTGAAAATCGAGCGGTAGAGCGACTGGGGGCCGATGATGCCCTGAATCGGGACGCCGCCGCCCCGCGCGACTTTCGCATCCACGTTGGTGATGACGAGAAGCGGCGATTCCCAATAGCCGAAGGAATCGGTGTTGTCCGAGACCTTCACATCCAGCGCCTCGCCGCTGGCGTTGTAGCTCCCCTGAACATTCGCGAAAAGCGACGGGTTGAAGAACTGCCACGCTTCCTCGTTCGTTGCAAAATTGACCTCAACGTGATCCGTCGGCGTGTTGAAGGGGGTCGGCGTCACGGATGCCGTGGACGATGGCGAGGGTGAAACAGTCGGCGTCGCGGAAGCGACGGCAGTCAGGGTGGGGGTCGCCGTTTCCACCGATGTTCCCGTCGGCGTGATCGATGCGGTGCCGCCCGGCGTTCCCGTCGGTGTGGCGGAGGCGGTCCCGCTCGGCGTTTGCGTCGTGATGATCGTCGGAATGGGCGTGCCCGTGCCGACAGGCGTCGCCGTGCCCGTTGGCGCGAACGTGAAGGTCGGAGTGATCGTGCCCGTGCCGATAGTCGGCGTCAGCGTCAGCGTGGTCGAAACCTGCGGCGTCGGGGAGAAGGTGGCGCTCGGCGTGAACTGCGTGATCGTCGGCGTCACAGAGGGGAACGCCGTCGCGGTCGTCACCGGTGAATTCGTCGGCTGGGGGGTGAAGGTCGCCTGCACCGTTGCCGTTGGTTGTATCGTCGGAGACGCAAAGGGGGTGTTCGTCGGGAATGGCGTGTTCGTCGGGAACGGTGTATTTGTCGGGAACGGCGTGGCCGAAGCGAATGGCGTGTTCGTAGGGATCGGTGATGAGGTGGGGAAGCCGCGATCCACGGTCTGCGCGAAGACCTGAGTTACCGAGGTCGCCAGCAACACGTTCAGTACGAGGGAAGGCAATCGTCTCATGGAAATATCGGTTACCTATGTTTGGGAATGGTCAGCAAAGTTGAAAACCACACTGCACGGGGTGGGGCACCGGATGCCCCGATGCATTTGCCCCGGACCAGTTCGCTGCACCCTTGGATGACAGGCACGCACTGGCAGTGCCGCCCGCCGTTTCGCAGGGATAATCGACTGATTTGCACACAACCTGCCTCACTTCTGGAAGGAGGTCAATCGTACCGTGGCGAACTTTACCGCGCCTTTGATGCAAAAGACGCGAATCAGAAGGGTGGAATGAATCAATCGGCGTGAAACGGGCGCAAAAAAAGCCCTCCCCCGGCGCGAACCGGGGGAGGGCTTGGATTCAGCAGGGAGAGGGTGAATTACTGGTACATCGACCAGCTTGATGCGTCCGATGGGGGCAGTGCTTCCAGATACGCAATGGCGTCTGCAAGAACTGCTGCGCGCTTGGCTGCCGCAGCGGCAACGCCGTTCGGAGTGGCGGGATCGCGCACGGTCTCGAACGCGAAGGCGAAGTAGACCAAGGCGTTGCTGTCAAGAACCGCAGCGTTTCCTGGCGTGATGGCCCCGTAGGTCAGTGCGCCAACACCGGTGCTGAGTGGCGTGACCAATTCATTGTCGGTGTTGGAACCAGCACCCACATCGAACACGTTTGGCTGCGTGGCGAAAGCACCCGCCGTTGGGAAGTTGACATCCGCATTGAGATCGCCCGACGCGGTGTTTTCGTTCAGCAACGATGCCTTCAGCGTGCTCGCATAGAAGGTCTGGTCGCCGGCATCGCCGTTGGTTGCCAAGTCTTCGCCCAATGACGTGCCAGAGATCAGCAGATCGCCGCCCGATCCAAGGTAGCCCGAGATCGCCGTCTCGCTCAGCGTAGTCAGGGTCTGGTCGGCAACAAGTTCACCGTCCCGCGCCGTGGACCAGAAGACGATTCCGGAATAGGAGCTGAGCAGGGTCGTGCCAGCGTCGATACCTGCGGCCTTGACGGATTCGAAATTGCGCGTGCTCGCGGACAAGGCCTGTGCCCAGTACGCTGATCCGTGGAAGTACCCGTTCTGGACGAAGTTCGCCTCGGTATTGTTGTAGCGGTCATAGTCAAGAACCAGCAGGTCAGCCGGCGCGGAGCCATCGGCCTTCAGGTTGACTGCCAGCACGATGTCGGACAGCGACTCGTTCGTCACCGGCGTGGCGTTGTCGATCGCGGTCACGCGAACATAGATGTTCACGCCCGTGGGAATGCCAGTCAGGACCGTCGAAGTGGCGGCAGGGTTCATGACGGTGGCAGTGGGGGTGGCGCTGAATCCGAATCGGTTCGCGATCGGAACACCAAATTCCGCATCTGTTGCCGTATAAATCTTGTATCCGGCAAGGTCCGGATCGGAACCTGCAATCCAGCGAACGGTCAGTTCACCCGGCACCGCTGTTTCCTGCTTGGCGGAAACAATCACAGGCGTCGCGGGCGCTGTCAGGTCGCTCTGCGCATCAATGCGAATGTTGTCCACATCGAGA
>JADZDZ010000140.1 GCA_020850785.1 Candidatus Sumerlaeota bacterium
CAGATTCAGACGCACTCCTTCTACAGCGAATCGCTTCATCGCGTGGCGACGTTTTCAATCTACGTGCCGGAAAAGAGGAATGAGGACGAACGCTTCCCCTCACTGTATATCCTGCACGGCGCCTATGGCTCCTACGCGGATTGGCCGAAGAACACGGACGTCGGTGAACTGGCAAAGCGTTATCGCATGATTCTGGTTTTTCCCGACGGCTCGCAGTTCGGCTGGTACGTCGATAGCAAGCTGGAGAAATATTCCAACTACGAAACCTTCGTGAGCGATGAATTGCGAAAGTATATTGATGCGCACTATCCCACGATTGATTCACGCGACGCGCGCGGCATCATGGGCCTTAGCATGGGGGGACACGGCGCGCTCAGTCTGGCGGCGAAGCATCCGGACCTGTACGGTTCCGCATCCTCGCTGTCGGGAATTCTGAAGCTGACGAACCACCCGACGCATTGGTCCATTCCTTCGCGGCTCGGCGCCTACGAGGAGAACAAGGCGGCCTGGGAGGCGAACTCTGTTTACGAACTTTGTGAGAGCTTTAAGACCAACAATGTGTCCGTGATGTTCGACTGCGGCGTGGATGACACGAAGACCGGCGCCATCGTTGACGCGCGCGATCTGGACAAGCGCATGACGGAGCTTAAGATTCCGCACATTTATCGCGAAATGCCGGGCACGCACTCCTGGGATTATTGGAAGGGGCACCTGCAGGAGCACCTTAATTTTCATCAGGCGAAAATGATCGCTGCGACGCCCGACGCGGAGAAGTGGTTCGCGTTCTACTACAAGTGCATCGCGAAGTTCCTCGCGGAGAACGCATCGCTTTCCATCGAGGGGCCGCAGAAGCTTCCGACGCTTTGCCTGCTGGGATCGTCAAGCATGCAGGGGATGCCGTCGGACCTTTTTCCCGGATTCCGCGTGTTCAACCGCGGCATTTCTGCGGATCGCCTTGGCCTCACCTCCCGCGGCATTTCCCAGCGCATGGAGGAATCGGTGTTCGACATGAAGCCGGACGTTGTGTTCCTGAAGTGCGCTCGCAACGACATTTCCGCGCGCCTTTCGAGCAAGACACCGCATCCCACCGACGATGAACTGGCGGAGATCACGACCGCCATCATCAAGCGCATCAAGGAGCGCCTGCCGAACACGCTCGTGATTGTGGGCGATGCGTTTCCCGTTCGCGACAAGTACGCGCATCTTGCCCCCGCCATCGCCGTGTTCGCGGAACGCCAGCGCGCCATCGCGAAGGAACTGAACATTCCGCTCGTTGACGGGCACAAGGCCCTGATCGGCGGGGATGGCCTGCTGAAGCCGGAAAATTCCGCCGATGGGCTTCACCTGAGCAAGGACGGGAAGAAGATCGTGGCGGACATGATCCTTGAGGAAATCCGCAAGGCGCGTCCGGAGCTTCTGAAATAGGAGGGATGCCTTGACGTTCGCAGCACCATGCGCTGGAATGAATCCAGCCCCCAAAAACCGCCCCGGAGAATCCAGAATAATGACACGCCGCAAATTGATGACTTCCCTGCTGCTGCTCGCAGTTTCCATCACCGTTGGTTGCGCATCCATGACGAAGGTGCAGCCGACGGAAACCGCATCGCTGAAGAAGATCGACCAGATCATCGAAAATGGAATTCAGGAAAAAACCTTTCCCGGTGCCGGTGTCGTTGTGGGGCAGCCCAACAAGTTGCTCTGGGCGAAGGCATACGGCCACAAGACCTACGATCCGAAGTCTGATGCGGTGACGCTTGATTCGCTGTTCGACATGGCGTCGGTGTCGAAGGTGATGGGGACCACCAGCGCGGCGCTTGTGCTGATGGATGAAGGAAAGTTGTCGCCCGACGATCTGGTTTCGAAGTACATTCCCGGCTTCGATTCCAACGGCAAGGAAGGGGACACGGTTCGTGACTTGATGACGCACGTGTCCGGCCTGCCGGCCTATGAAAGCAGATGGGCCGAGTTGGAAAAGAAGCGTCCCGCCGACGAGACAAAGCCGGACATGTTGATCGCGCACTATGCGGCGCTGCCGGCGAAGAATCCGCCTCGCACCAAGATGGTCTATAGCTGCCTCAATTTCCAGACGACGGCGCGCATCACGGAAAACATCATGCACGAGCCGATGGAGCAATTCCTGAAGGAGCACGTCTTTGGCCCGCTGAAGATGAACGACACTGTCTATACGCTGTCTCCCGACCAGAAGGCGCGCACCATGCCGACGCTGGGGGACAAGGATGGGAATGTGACTCTTGTCGCG
Source organism: Candidatus Sumerlaeota bacterium (assembly GCA_020850785.1). Taxonomy (GTDB): domain Bacteria; phylum Sumerlaeota; class Sumerlaeia; order SLMS01; family SLMS01; genus JADZDZ01. The sequence continues at coordinate 2,261 of JADZDZ010000140.1, forward strand.
AAGGTGCATGATCCGCTCGCGAACTACTACGGCCTTGATGAGGGACATTGCCCCGGCAATGCGGGATTGTTCTCCACGGGGCGCGATGTGGCGCGCTTCTGTGAGATGGTCGCGAACGGCGGCGAGCTTGGCGGCAAGCGCATCTTCAGCAGGGAAATCCTTGCCCAGGCCACCGTCTCCCAGACGCCGAAGGCGGTTGGTGAGGAGCGCGGCCTTGGGTGGGACATCTACGAAACACCACCATGGGTGACGGGACTGAACAAGACACCGGAAACCGCGATCATCGGGCACACAGGATACACCGGCACGCTGATCATGATCGACAAGAAGACGAAAACGTATTTGGTGCTGCTGACGAATCGCGTTTTCCCCGACGACAAGTCACAGCCCGAAGGAAAACCAACCGTCACGGACATTCGCCGCGCCGTTGCCGATACGGTGTGGCGCAGCCAGCCGGTCTATGCGCAGTGGTTTGCGGAGCAGGATGCGAAGAAGGCCGCAGGGAACTGATTCGCGCAGGGATTGACGCATAACTCTTGGAGCATCGTATCATGAGAACAATCGCACTACTTTTGTTTTCACTGTTGTTCGCGGGCGCCTGCGCATCGCACACGCCCAATGTAACCCCCGCCAGCTTTGCCGGCGATCCAGCGATCCCACCGTTCAATCAGCTTATTCTGGCGGAGGCGGCGAAGTATCCCACCGACGGCACGCACACCTACTGGTGGCCAAGGAAGGGTGAAGGGCCAAAATATGATGGCTGCTCCGCTGATGTTTTCCTGGGCGGGAAGAAGGTCATGTCCGGCGAGCCGGAGGGACGCACCTTCTGCTGCGGCCTCACGCTGGAGGTTTTCGCGAAGGTCTACGATGAATTCCTGAAGCAGAATCCGGGCTTTGAATCACCATTGACGGAAAAGAACTGGAAGGACTTCCAAGGGAAATGGTTCGTGCGCGAAATGCAGGGGGATGGCCCCGGTGATGCGCTGGAAGCCTACGGCCTGGGTGAGAAAATCGCCCGTGGCGATGTGCTGCCGGGCGATTTTGTCCAGCTATGGCGGAACAAGCGGGAGACGGAAAAGAATCCCTCCGGTCACTCGGTGATTTTTCTGGCGTGGCAGTATGATCAGAAGGGGGAGATCAACGGCCTCCGCTATTGGTCAACGCAGACTTCGACGAATGGCCTTCACGAACGGATCGAGGAGTTCGGCGAAAAGCCGGGAAACATTGATGCAGCCCACACGTACTATTCCCGCGCGAATCCCAAGGCGGGATTGAAGCAGAATGCAAAATCCGCCGGGCAGTGACCCGGCGGATTTTTTTGTCATCAGAGGCTGAGGTGCCTTGGGAGGCACTCGTCACAATTCCGGCCAGTCCTGCACCGAGTTGATCGGCGATCCGATCTGGATATTATCCACCCATGTGCCTTCCACGGCGATCCGATCTGGATATTGTCCACCCATGTGCCTTCCACGGAGCTGGGATTTCCCACATGGTTCTCCCGGAAACCCACCTGCACGGAGCCGCTCGTTGGGCCTCCCGTGGGAATTGGGCCGTTGTAGACGGTGACGCCGTTCACGGTGGCCATCAGCGAATTGGAAACGGGATCGATCGACAGTGCGAACGTCGTCCAAGTGCCCGCAGTAACCCCTGCGGCCGTGCGGGACAGACTGCCGAGTGAAATGGCTGCGTTCCCTTCCTGCTGCGGCCAGATGAACTCGAACGTGTCCCCGTGATCGGGGCGCCCATCGTTCAGCCCGACACCGCCCGTGTTCTCGAAGATCAGCCAGTAACCCGTGTCGTAGCCGCTTCCATTCGGCGATCCGGAGAAGAACGTTGATCCGTGACTGCCGCAGAGCCCGACGCCGTTCGCCTGCGCGGGCGCGGCGGAATTCGGAACGAAGATTTCACCAGTCACACTGTAACCGCCGCCGGAGTAACCGAGCGCCGCGTCGCCGATGAAGCCATTGTTGCCGCCGCCTGTTGTATCCACGCAGCGGTACACGTTCCCGCCGCTGGGCGACGCACCAACGCCGGAGGCGCCAATGTTGCCCGCCAGTGGCTGATAGGTTTGGTACATTCCCGCAGGGGTGCTGGAAAAATTGAAGGTGGCAGGAATGGAAACAGTGCCCCCGTTGGACGTTCCGGGGCTCGCCACCATTCCGGAGAAATCGTCGAAGTTGATCTGGGTGTCGGCGCCGTCGGGATAACGTCCCAGCGAAAAGTATGTAGTCGCCTCACCCATCCAGGGGAAGCCTTCGTCGGTGACTCCAAGGGTCGGCGCGCGCATCAATCCGCTGAGGCCGCCACGCGCTTCATACACCACGGAATCATCAACATTCCCCGTGGCGGTGTCATAAATTTGAATCGCGCAGGGGCTGGTGTCGAGAATGTCATCAGCGGCATCCGTCATCCCCGCTGAAAGATCAACATTCGTAACGGCAGGATCACCCACGACCAGCAGCCCGTTGGCGGGGATTGTCTGTCCGCCGATGGCGAGCGTGGTGTAGGCGGCGCCGGTGAGCGTCGTTCCGCTGAAGAGGCGAAGCTGCAACCCTGCGGGTGTGCTCTGGCCGGCGGGGCCGTGGATTTCGACGAATTCGCCACCCACGCCGGCGTAACGGAATTCGTTGATCTTGAAGTTTTGTCCGCCGGGATTCGTGTGCTCGTACATGATTTCGTCGAAGACGATGGTGCCACTTCCGGCGCCGCCACCCTGCACGAGAAATCCGAAGAACCCGATGTCCTTCTTTCCGCCACCGGCGGAATCAATCACGCCATCCCCGTCAATGAAGCGGGGGTCGTTTGTGTTGAAGCCGGTTGTCTGCGACGCGTCCGTGAAGTCCCAGGTGATTTCGCGCCAGCCGGCGATGCCGAGGCTGTAGGCAGGGGACATTTCCAGTTCCCGGCTGCCATCGTAGGCCAGCATTCGCACCGTGCGTCCCGCGTAGGCTGTCGGTGTATAGATATAGGCGCTTACCCTTGTGTTCTGCGTGAGCAGGGCGGCGGGAGCGTTTGTGTCCACAACGGTGGTCGCACGCGAATCCGCCAGCAATTCATGCTCGAAGGCCATCTGCTGCGTCGCGCCTGCGCTGAAGGTGAATGTCACCTCCGCGCACTTGTTGGTGCTCGACGGCCGACCTGCGCCTGCGGGCGCTGTCACGATCCCCTCGCTGTCGGTGGCGACGCCAAGGTTCACCGCATCGGGATTTGCATTCGGATCGCGCCAACGTGGATCGTTCCCCTCAAAGCCGGTGATGAGGAATTTGGTCGTGCCGGGGGCCTTGAGAATTTCCTGACAAAGTTGATAGATGTGCGGATAGGTGCGCGTGCGCGACACTGATCCTCCCACCGTCCCTTCTTGGGAAATCAGATTGATGGAACTGGTTTCCGCCATCCACATCAGCGACCAGAATCCCACGCCGCGCAGCCGCTTCCCCTTGTTGTTCGGCGTCGCGGTGGTGTCGATGTTGCTGACGACTGCGCGAATCTTGTATTCCAAGGCTGTTGGCGAATCCCACGTCCGCACGTAGTCCGCCAAGCCGTCATTCCATGTGTGCCAGCTCACCTCGTCGCCGTCGCGATAAATCTCCGTCTGCGGGCCGCCATACGATGGCCAGAGCGTGGTTTCGTACAAGGCGTCGGTGAAACCACCCGCCACGCGATCATTTCCGCCGGACACATTGTAGGTGTTCGTCCCTTTCCAGCGGCCTGAATAGGATGAAATCACCGCCACCATCTTGCTCGAAGGCACGCCGCCATCGATGTAGAAATCGTTGATCTGCGTGATGTAGCCGTCGAAATCAGAAATCGCGTGGGGTGTCTGGCCCGTTGCGTAATCGTAGCAGCTATAGAGGTAATAGTCCAGACTTGGGGTCAGTCCCGGCAGGTTCCAGCGTGATGCGCTTGGCGTGGGATCGGCATAGATGCTGATCTCGTAGGGAGACGGCAGTGCGGCGCGCAATTCCTGGAAGAAGAGTGTCATTCCTGCCGTTGCGGCGGAATTCCAACTGAATGGCTCGAAGTCGAACGTCACGCCGGCGCAGTACCCATCACTTGTCACGGCGGCGGCGATATCCGTCACGAGGTTCGTGCGGGCTGTGGAACTTGCCATAACAGTGTTGATCACATTGACGTCGAAATTGTCGTTCAACACGGTCATGATGACCTTGCAGCCCGCGTTCTGGGCGGCTCCGCCGGCCCGCATCGTGGTATCGCGATTTGTCCAGTTCGCCAAAAGCGATGCGGGAATCAGATCTCCGTTCGTGTCGAATTCCACGAAGCCCGAAGCAACGTGCGTGAGCGATTCCCAGCGAGTATGGGGCAACTGGGACTCGGACTGAATGTAGCCAAAGACGATGAAATCATCGCCGATGGTTGATTCCGCGCGGCGTGGTGCCCTTGGCACATCCCCCGCATGGCCGTCCTTGAAGGTCTGCTGGTCCTGCAGGACCTGAAGCTGATCGTCCGTCGGCTCCGCTGGCGCCGCGAGTTCCTCCATCTGTTGCTGATGCGCAGGCGCGGCAACCTCCTGAGCGAAGGCACTTCCCGCCATGAACATTCCATGGCAACAAATCAACACCATCAGATGCTTCTTCACCGGATCGCTCTTTTCACTTTCAAACCCGAAGGGATATAAGGAATTGTTGACCAAGTGTGGGTTTCCGTGAAGGGGCCAGTCAACCTGACATTTTTGGACCGCAGGCGACGGCGTTGTTGACCTCACGTTTGCATCCCGCAACCCTTCTCCCAAGTTTGCCATTCCTTAGGATTTTTCCAGATGTCAACATTGCTGGCTGCGGCCGTTCATTCTGGCAGGTTTACGACGCTCGATTGGGGCGTGGTGGTCATTTATGTGCTCACGATCGCGGCGGTGGGGCTTTGGCTTTCCCGCGGCCAGCAGAGCAAGCGCGACTACTTTCTGGGGGGAAGGAACATCCCCTGGTGGGCGGTGGGCTTCTCCATCGTCGCGACGGAAACCAGCGCCCTGACAGTGATTGGTGTGCCGGGCATGGCGATTGGCGCGCTTGCCGTGAAGGAGGGACTGATCAGTGCATCGAAGGGCTCCATGCTCTTCATGATGGTCGTGCTGGGACACATCATTGGCCGCATCATCATCGCCGTTTACATCGTGCCCTACTACTTCAAGGGTGATGTCTATACGCCGTATCAGTTGCTGTCGCGTGCGTTCGGGCAGAAGGCGCGCTTCGTCGCATCGGGCCTTGCGCTCATCACGACGGCGCTTGGTGCGGGTGTTCGCGTCTACGCCAGCGCCATCCCGATCATGTTCGCCATGCGCGGCTTCTACGAAGGATGGGGGATCAACCATTCCATCGCATTGATCATGCTGATCGCGATGGTGTACACGTCACTGGGCGGAATCAAAGCGGTGGTGTGGACGGAGATTCTCCAGTATTTCATCTTCGTGGGCGGCGGCCTTTTCGCGCTGTACTACATTCCCACGTTGCTGGAGGGAAACCTGGCGGCGCCATCGGGCGCGACGCACTGGGCGGCGGTGAAGGAGGTCGCCGCCGACAACATGACGATCTTCAAGACCGGCTTCCTCAGCAGCGCGGAGCTTCACGCGAAACTGGGGGAAACCTACACGTTCGGCCAGGCGTTTTGGGCGCAGATTCAGAACATCTTCTGCGGCGATTACAACCTGATCATGGGATTGCTGGCGGTACCGCCGGGGATCGTGCTCGCCATCGGATTCAACCAACTCAGCATCCAGCGCGTGCTGTGCTGCCGAAACACCAGCGATGGCCGGAAGTCGATGATCATGAGCGCCTGCCTGATCGCTCCGCAGTTCCTGATGTTCCTGCTGATCGGCATCTGCCTGTTTGCATTCTACAAGATCAACGGCTTCCAGTTCTTCGGCTTCGAGCCGTGGGACCCCAACAGCATCGATGCCGCCACGGGCATCGGAAAGCCGAAAGCCGACTACGTCTTTCCCAGCTTCATCATGACGCAAATGCCGGAGATTCTGAAGGGCTTCATGGTTGCAGCGATCCTGTCCGCCGCGATGTCCAGCGAATCGGGCGCGCTGAGCGCCATGAGCAGCATGGTCGTCATGGACTTCTACAAGCCGTTGCACAAGCGGGCGGAGGATGAACGGAAGGAACTGAGGCTGTCGCGCATCACGACGCTGTTCTGCGGTCTGGCACTTGCCATCGTTGCCTACCTGAGCCAGTCGAGCACC
>JADZDZ010000141.1 GCA_020850785.1 Candidatus Sumerlaeota bacterium
ACTGTGTCCGATGACAGGACGCAGATCGACATTCGCGGCGTGTTTCAGGTTCGCAAGCAACTGCTTCCCACCCCCTTCAAGCAGGTGCTCTTCCGCCTCTTCATGATCACCGTGGGCCGCTTCAATGCGAACGCTGTTCGTGCGACGCTGCAGAAAATCCTCATCGTCCAGAAGGCTCCGCTGAAGATTCATTTCCGGCGCCACATTGCACTGACACCGGACGGAATCACGATCACGGACGAAATTGTGAATCGCGAGGAGGTGCGTTTCAGGCGCCTGTCATGGCCCACGGACGCCACCAGCATCTACGTGGCAAATTCGAACGTGTTTCAGGAGAGCACGCTGCACCCCTGGCAGCAGGTTTCGGATGCAGACGTTGCACGATTGAACAGCGCAGGAAAAGTTCGCATCACGCGCAAATTTTCCGCATCACCGTCGTAAGCTGAGACAGTGAATAAAAGAAGGCGCCGATCGTTTGACCGGCGCCTTCGCGCTTGTTGCATGTCCTGCGGCGGAAATTACTTCAGCAACGCCTCATTGCCAAGGCGATGGCAGAAATCGCCAAACTCCTCGCCCTGCAACCGTTCCGCGCGCCAGCGCGTGATCAGTTTGCCAATTTCATTCGGCAGTTCATCCAGCAGCACGGTTTCCTTGAAGAGCTTGTTCAGGCGCGTGCCCTCGTAGTCGCCACCGATGTAGATGTTGTATTTCCCCGGCGCGCGGGCGATCAGGCCGATTTCCGACATTGGCGCGCGCGAGCAGGAATTCGGGCAACCGCTGATGCGGATCATGATGCGTTCGTTGCCGAAGCCCATCTCTTCCAGCTTGTCGATCACGCCGGGCATCACGCGCTCCGCTTCGCCGAGTGCAAGCCCGCAGGTCGGCAGCGACACGCAGGAGATTTCGTTGCGACGCAGCGTGCTCAACTTGCCGCTGCCGGTGGAAAGGCCGGAACCGTTCAGGATTTTCGTGATTTCCGCGACGTGCTTTTCCGCGATGTTCGCAAGGATGATGTTCTGCTGCCCCGTCATGCGAACCTGCGTGCGGAATTTCTCCACGATGCCACGAAGGGTCGTCCGCATCGGGATCCCGTCGCGATTCTTGTCGCAGATGCGGCCATTTTCGATGAAAATGCCCACATAGAAGAGGCCGGGTTGAATCTGCTCGTGCCAGCCAAGGTGGTCGTCAAATCCCCAGGCGCTGTCGGGAATCGCGACTGCTTCGGGAAGCTCGCGGCTCATGCGGCGTCCCATCTCCGCGCGGAACCATTCGGGGCCCAATTCATCCAGCACGTACTTCAATCGTGCGCGCTTGCGATTGGTGCGATTGCCGTAATCGCGCTGGATCGTGATCACTGCATCCACCGCGCGAATGACTTCGTCCGGTGTCACGTGGCAGATCGGATCGGAAATCCGGGGATAGGTTTCCTTGTTTCCGTGCGATGAGCCAAGGCCCCCGCCCGCGAGGATGTTGTAGCCCTTCACGAATCCATTTTCCAGCAACGCAACAATGCCGAGGTCGTGCGAAAAAATGTCCACGCAATTATCCTGCGGAATCGTCACGCCGATCTTGAACTTGCGCGGCATGTAGCTGTCGCCATACAAGTCCTCTTTTTCATCACGCAACCTTGCGATCGGGGCCAGTTCGTTGTCCTTCTCGCCGTTGATGAAGATGTCATAGAATGCCGACGTGCGGGGGAGCGTCCGCGCGTTGATCACGTTGGTGAGCTCCGTGAAAATCTGGCGCCCACGATACGCCGGTGTCGCATCGATGTCCGCCACGGGGCAGTTCATCACGTTGCGCACCACGTCGCCGCACGCGCCATAGCTCGTGAGCAGGCGGCTGTTTAGCGCGCGCACCACGCTCTGCAACTTCAGCTTTCCGACGCCGTGGAACTGGATCGTCTGGCGCGTTGTTATGCGCAGCGAGCCGTTCGACCAATTGTTCGCGATGTCATCGAGGATCAGGTACTGCTCCGGCGTCGCGCAACCGCCGGGCAGCTTTGTCCTGATCATGAACGACCAGTCCTTGTCCAGACCCGCGCGCTTGCGCTCGTTGCGTGTGTCGCGGTCATCCTGCTGGTACATTCCAAAATGCTTCATCAGGTTATAGGAGTCCTCCGACACCATCGGCACGGACTCGTCCAGCATTTCCTTCTTTACGTTGCCGCGGAATCCATTGCTCTCCCGCTTCAGCTTCTCCACGCCCGCCTTCTTTTCGGCAGGCGCATCGATGCCCTGTTCTGCGCGAACAACCGCGGGGTCCTTGTACTGCTTCGTGCACTGCTCGGCCATGTACGGCGACTCCTATAACTGATGAACGACGATGTTACTTCTTTGCCTTCTTTGCGGTCTTCTTCGCGGACTTCCTTGCACCCTTGCCGCCGCGCTTTTCGATCAGGCCGCGCTTCTCCAGTTCCTCAACCAGCAGTGCGACGCACTTCGCCAGGCTGTTCTTCATCGTATCGACAACGATGTCCGGATTCTTCGGCTCTTCGTAGGGAGCGCTGGCGCTGATGCCGGTGAAATCCTTGATTTCTCCAGCGCGCGCCTTCTTGTAGAGGCCCTTCGGATCGCGCTTTTCGCACGCCGCAACATTTGCCTTCACGTACACTTCCAGAAAGCGGCCCGCGATCGGCTGAAGCGCCTTCGCATTGTCGCGATCCTCGCGGTACGGGCTGATGAACGCCGTCATGTTCACGATGCCGGCGTCGGTGAACAGCTTTGCAACTTCCGCAATGCGACGGATGTTTTCCTTGCGATCTTCCGGTGAGAAACCAAGACCCCTGTTCAGGCCCTGGCGAATGTTGTCGCCGTCCAGCACGTAGGTCTGCACGCCGCGTTCGTACAACGCTGCGGACAGCTCATTCGCGATGGTGGACTTGCCGGATGCGCTGAGGCCCGTGAACCACAGCGTCGCGCCCTTGTGGCCGTTCTTCGCTTCGCGCATCTGCTGCGTCACGGCGTGGTGGTGCCACGTCAGGTTGCCGACAACCTGCGCCTTCGCGTAGGTGTTCTGCTGCGCGAATTTCTTCTGGTAGGCCTCGATCAGAATCTTGCTCGTCTCCGGGCGGATGATGCGCGGATCGGGTGACTGGCCTGCCAGAAGCTGCTGGCGAAGCACGCTGCCGGAAACCGTCACCGGTTTCGTTCCGGCGGGCTGGTCTTCAATCAGGCCGACGCGGCCAAGGTGGTCGTAGTAAGCAGCGAAGCCCACCTTGACGGGCTGGATTTGCAGGTCGCCCTTCAGGTTGCTGAACCTTTCCTGCGCGTCAAAGTCGCCCCAG
>JADZDZ010000142.1 GCA_020850785.1 Candidatus Sumerlaeota bacterium
AATGCGGACCGCACATCAGCGACCGTCCATGATGGGTGAAGCTGCTTTAGGATGGCAGCCGCGCCCGCAACGTGCGGCGTGGCCATGGACGTTCCCGAACGCTGTATATACGTCGTGCCAAGGTTCGTGGAATTGATGTTCACGCCGGGCGCGACAATGTTGGGCTTTGAGACCCAGAATTCCCTTACCGGCCCGCGGGAGCTGAAACTGGCGATCGCGTCCGTCTTCGACACCGCGCCCACGGTGATCGCCCCCACGGCGGTGCCCGGTGACAGCAATGTGTCATACCCCGGCCCGTCGTTTCCCGCGCCCGCCACGCAGATCGCGCCCGCAGCAACGGCGTTGTCCGTCGCGACGGAACTCGGATCGTTCGGCGCGCCGGAAAACGACCCGAGGCTCATGCTGATCACCTGCGCACCGTCGTTTGTTCCCACGTTGCCGTCGGGGTTCAGCGAATACTCAATGCCCGCAATTGTCTGCGAAGACCAACCGGAGCCGCTGGCGGAAAGAACCTTCACCGCCAGCAGATTCGCACTCGGCGCAACACCCTTCACTGTGCCATCCGCCGCGACGATGCCTGCGCAGTGCGTCCCGTGGTAGTGATCGTCCATGGGATCGGAATCGTTGTTCACAACATCGTAGCCACCAACAACCTTGAAGGTGGGACCAATTCCGCCGCCCAGCGCCGGATGGTTGTAATCGATGCCGGTGTCGATGACCGAAACAAGGATTCCCGCGCCCGTTCCGCCGTAGGTCGATCGCACAACGTCCGCGCCAATTTGCGGCACACTGTCGGACAGGATTGCATGCACGGGGCGATCCGCATCCACGGACAGCACATAGGGGAGCAGCGACGTCTGCGCGACTTCGTCCGGTGTCAACTCAACCGCGACGCCGTTCAGAACGAGGCTGTACTGAAACGGAAACAGCGTCGGCGCCGCCGGCCCCTTTGGGCGGTTCGTCACGCCGCGCATCGTGAGAAGTTCCTGCGCGAATTGTTCCTGCTCATCGAGAATGCCCGCCTGCCGCGCCAGTCGATCCCGCGACGATTTCGCCGTCAGCTTGATCACCGGCTCCTGGCGGAACTGCACAATATACCGTGCCGGCTTCTGCGCGGCCACGGCGTCCACCATGGGTATGTTTGGATTTGTGGGAACTTCCGGGTCCTGGGCGCCCACCAAGGAAGTGACACCCGCGACCAACAGCGATACGGCGACTCGAATCAGACGAGTTTTCATCGTGATTTTAAGACTCCCAAATTGTTTTTCCGGCAGAGGCGCGCCACGGGCTCACGCCGCATGACAAGGTGTCAAAGTTTATTCATCGAATGAACGTCATTTTTAAAAGAAAAGCACGACGGGAAATGACCAACAAGTTCTCCGTTACTTTCTGACATCATTGATTGAAACGCATTCCCAAAAGAAAAGGCCGTGCTGCAACGAATTGCGGCACGGCCACCATATCGAATTCGGCCAGCTTTACTCAGGAATGAGTACCAAATAGCCAGCAACCTTTCCCTTCAACGATGCGCTTTCCTTCTCCGAAAGCTTGTTTGTCAGGCCAAGATCGCCATACATTTGCAACAGCGATTCCGCTTCCATGCCTGCGTAAACCACATTCGGATCGATGATCCTGCGGCCCATGATTTCCTGCAGCAGTTCCTTGCTGTAGGTTGGTTTTTCCGCCGCCGTTGATTTCGTTCCATACTGGCCAAGGTTACTGGCAAAAATGCCCGCAGCGCTGAAGGGGAGGAAATCCTCATAACGCAATCCTTCCACCCGCGCGAAACCTTTCGCGATCAATTCATTCACGTCTGTTGTGGCGATAGTGCCTGCCGCCGCGAGCCCCTTCCCGGTGGCTGAATAGCGGCCGAATACCAATTCCTGCTTCAGCAAATCCGACAACGTCTTCGGGAATTGGGCGAAGTCCGCCGCGCAGGATGCCTGATACGCCGCGAAGTCGCGCTTGATCAGGCCCGGGTCCTTGGCGCGATTCGCCTCGAACTGCGCAAGACACTCATCGTAAAGCGCGCGCCCCTTGGCGGTCGTGGCGTAGAAACGCTGTTCGATTTCTCCGAAGCGCGCCGTGTGCGCCGCATTGACCGTGGAACCATCCTTCTCGGTGAAGACAACCGGTTCCGTCAGCGCCTTGTAGGCATCCTGCCGCAACAGGATCGGCGTTTCCACCGGCGGGCCTTCCGTGAAATCCTTGTATCCGGAATGTTTCAATTTGCTTAGATCAAGATCGGGCTGCGTCAGGCGATCGGCAAGGTCCGCCGCCAGCTTCGCAACAGCCACATCGGGAACATCCCCGATCGCATAGGCCGCAATGTCATCGGCCGTCAAATGTCGGAAATGCAGTTTCATCCAATCGCGGTCCGACATTCCACGAAGCTGCGTCAGCGCACTCGCGGCACGCGCCGTGAACGTCGCCTTGTCCATTTCACCAAGGGCGAACTTCATCGCCGCCGTGTACAAATCCATGCACAGCGTGTTCGGCGTCAGGTGATTGAGGTGATGGCTTTCAAAGCACACAATATCCGCAGCGATCTTGAAGCCCGCGTCGGACAATTCCTTATACAGTTTGAAATCGTGCGCACGGCCCATCCATTTGAAGATGCGCGTCGTCCCCTCCTTCACAAGCTCCGCGCTCTCCTCCTCGCTCAGCCCGCCCTCCTCCTCGTTCTTCAGGATCAGCTCCTTCGCGCGGTCGGAAAAAATGTGACGGCGCGACAGAACCTCCTTCAATCGTGCGGCGACATCCTGCGCGAAATAGTCAATCATCAACAGCGATGTGAATACGCGATGCTCTGGATTGATCGGGGAGCGGAACGCGGTCGCGATGATCGGCTGGCTCTTTCCGCCGAGGCTTGTCATGTCGTAGAAATTGTGCGGCAGCATC
>JADZDZ010000143.1 GCA_020850785.1 Candidatus Sumerlaeota bacterium
GAAACATCGGAGGGATAGACTTTGCGCGGCATCGTTTGGTCAGCACCTGAACGGGAAAAATGAGCACTGTCAGGTCCATGATGACGCCCCCCTTCCTACAAGATCAAATACTTCTTGGATGGATTCTAAGATACTATCTTTTTACGGCCGCGCAAATGCTGGAATTTGTGGAGGCCGAACCAAGTGCGGAGAATCTGAAGCCCTTGATGGATCGATGGCGCGAAGCCCCCATGGGGAATAACTTTGAGCGGCAGTGGACCATGTTCAACGGGGGGACACTGATGGAGCGGGGAGGGGAGCTTTCGCAGGCACGGGAAATGTACACGAATTCGGCGAATGGCCCCGATCCCCAAATGCAGCAGCTGGCCAAAGGGCGGCTTGCCATCCTGAAGGCGAAGGAGGGGGACGTTGCGGGTGCACTCGCGGACCTCGATCGCGATGTAAAGACGGAGGAGCAGTATGAGTTCTACCGGATGGAAATTCTCACCCTTGGATCACCGGAGCAGCTTCAGGAAGCAATCGTACTTGGGGAAAAGGTGGTTGGCACGAAGGTCACTTGGGGGAGTGCTTCTCGCTTGGCGGAAGCTTATATGAAGGCGAACAAACCCCGCAAGGTGATCGATTTGTTCGCCAAGGAAGTTGAGAATAAGGAGAAAGTCCCGTTGTCGCTTCAGCGGCGCTACAATGCCGCTTGCAAGGCATTGGGAATTTCTCCCGATCTTCCGCCGAAGGAAGCGAAAGCACTGCTGGATTCAAAATAGGCGATACAAGAAGCAGCACGATCGCCGGGCGATTGTGCGTGCGGTTACGCCGGTTCCGGTTCCGCCTCCAACGCGCCATCGGCGGGTGGTTGCGTCATGTTCCGCCAGGTGATCAGCGCCTCCACGATCAACCAGCATGACAGCAAGATCAGCATCACGCTGATGCCAAACTTGAGGTGGGAGAACAGGGTTGTCGTGTGGCCCTGTCTTTCCTTCAGGTAGGGCGGGATGTTGAGGATCAGGCTCCACAGCGTCATCACCATCATGAACACCGTGGGAAAGAATGTGAGCCACCAGGCCATCTTCTTGCGCGCCAGCCACACGGTGACGCCGAGCAGTGTGAGCGCGGCGAGCAGTTGGTTGCTGCTGCCGAAAATTCCCCAGAACACCTGCCACAGGGGGAGTTCGCTGCCGCCCACCTTGATCGGAGGCATCGCAACGAACAGCGCGGGAATGGCCAGCGTGATCACCGTCGCCTGCACGGCCTGACGCCCTGTCTTCCAGTTAAAGGCCTCCATCAGAACATAGCGCGCAAGGCGGGTGCATGCGTCCAGCGTGTCAAAAACAAACGTGGCGAAGCAGAGCAGTGCGAACTGGTAGAAGATCGAATAGAGTTTGTCCGATTGTATGGCGCCGACAACGGGGCTGAAGGGTGTGAAGATCGTGCGCGCAAAGGTTGCAATGCCATCGGCGTAGATGCCGTTGGGCGTGGGTTTCTGCGGAAGCTCGACGATCACCATCAACGTGGCGAGGCTGATGCAGGAAAAGAACGCCTCCAGCAGCATCGATCCATAACCGACGGGCTTTGCATCGCTCTCGCGCTCAAGCTGCTTGCTGGTGGTTCCGCTCGCGATGATGCTGTGGAAGCCGGAGCACGCGCCGCATGCGACGGTGATGAAGAGAATGGGGAACAGTGGCGTGCCCGTGGGCGCGTTCGGTGTGGCGCGATATTCCCAGCCGCGGAAGAAGGGCTGGTTGATGTGCAGCGTTCCCATGACCGCGCCCATGACGATGCCGACCAGGGAAACCACCATGATCAGGTAGAGGAAGTAGCCGCCGAGTTCACCGCGCGGTTGCAGCAGCAGCCAGAGCGGCGCGATTGCAGCGAGGAAGCAGTAGACCAGAAGCGCGTAGCCCCAGAGCCGCTGCGCGACGCCGCTGTCGGTCGTGAGCAGGCTGTTGTACTGATCCGGCAGCCATTGGCGGATGGTGGGCACAATGCCCTCGATGTTGATCGGTATATACGGCCCCGCAAGGATCGCCAGCAGCATCAGCGGGAGGAAAATCAGCTTCGCCAGGCCGGGTTCCATGTTCAACTTTCGCAGGCACAGTCCCATCACGACCGCGAGGCCGAGGTAGAGGATCGACGACGTGGCCACGCCGGGGCCGGGAGCGTCCGCGCTGGCGATGCTTGCCTTTGCCACGAACGTCTGCGCCGTCACATCCGTGAAGGCAATGATCACGTAAATGAGCGCGAACCACACGAAGATCAGGAACAACATGTGTGCGCGCGGGTTCATGTGCTCCCGGATGATTTCGGCAATGGAGCGCGCGCGATGGCGGATGCTTGCGACGAGGGCGGTGAAGTCGTGGATGCCGCCGATGAAGATCGCGCCGAGGATCAGCCACAACCACGTTGGCCCCCAGCCGAAATAGACGCCCGCCATGATCGGCCCCACGATGGGGCCCGCTGCGGCGATGGCGGAAAAATGCTGCGGGAGGAGGTAGCTCGTGCGGGCGGGCTCGAAGTCCAGCCCGTCGCGCTGCGTGAAGGCCGGTGTGTCCTTCGTCTCTGTCAGCTTGAACAGCCGCGAGAGGTAGCGCCCGATGACAAAATAGGCGGCGAGCAGAATGGCAAAGGAGGCGGCCAGAAAACCAAGTAGGTCCATCGGGTGAAGACTTTCGGGTGTGCGGTGACGCGGGTATGCGGCAACGCGCCAATCACGGCAAGGGCGAAATGGGGCGCCTCACCCTTCCACGTCGTCCGCCAGCACGGGAAGTTCGATGATGAAGCTGGTTCCGACGCCCTCCTGCGACTTCACGGAAATCGCGCCGCCGGCGTCCTGCACCAGCGAATGGACGATGGAAAGGCCAAGGCCCGTGCCGCTTCCCGGCGGCTTCGTCGTGAAGAAGGGGTTGAAGATGCTGGGGAGCAGCGCGGCGGGAACTCCGTGGCCGGTGTCGCTGATCTTGAACACTGCATGTTCCGCATACACGCCCTCGGAAAAATCGCGCGTTGGGTGGCCGGAAATTTCCGCCAGGCGGATGCTGCTGGCCTTCAATGCTTCCTGTGGCGCGGACGATGGCGGGTTGTGCAGCGGCACCTTCCCGCGCCGCAGCAGCGTGCTGATGGAAAGCGATCCGCCCTTGGGCATCGCATCCGCCGCGTTCGTGATCATGTTGATCAGTATCTGCTTCATGGCGTTGTTGCTGATGGCCACGGGGGGAATGTCCTTCAGGTCCGCCGTGATGGAAATGCGCTTGTTGGAAAGGTCGTGCTGGACCAGGCGAATCGTGCGGGTGATCACCTCGTTCAGGTTTGCGCGCCCCGTGGTGCGCCCCGATTCGCGGGCGAAATCCAGGAGGTTGTTGATGATGTCGTGGACGCGCTTGATCTCCTCCATGGAAATATTGATGTCCTCGGCGACGTCCGGCGCGGGATTCTTCAGGATTTCCGTCAGGTCAAAGAGCGCGTTGTAGATTGTGTTGAGGGGGTTGCGCATTTCGTGGGCGATGCCCGCAGCCAACTGGCCGATGGCGGCCAGCTTTTCCGACTGCACCAGTTGCACCTGAAGGCGCTGGCGTTCCGTCACGTCCTCAAAAATCAGCAGCACATACTGGGACGGATGCCCCTCCACGATCGTGCAGCGCCCATACATTTCCACGGTGCGCTTTCCCGCGGGGAAGTCCAACTCCCAGATGGCATTGCCGGGAGTGGTTCCCTCGCCGGTGGCACTCTTGCGAATGCGATCACTGAAATCGTTGATGCGATCGCGCGTTTCGGGGAAATGGGCGAAGATTTCATCAATGGTATGGCCCATCACGTCGGGATTTCCCAGGCCGGTGATGTGCTCGAAACCCTCGTTCACGTAGGCCATGACGCCGCTGTCGAAATTCTGCACTGCGATGCCGATCTGGATGGCCTCCACCGTGTGGCGCAGAAGCTGGCGAAGGAACTGCGCCTCCTTCTGCGTTTGGTTGGCGGTTTCGTTGATCTGCTTGCGCAGGTCGTCGGCGTGGCGCAGCGCACCCGCGAGGTCCGAAATGTTGCGATAGAACGCGTAGTAAACGATGCCGTCTTCCGTGGCGGGCACGGCCTTGTGTATTGTGAGGCGCGCGGGAAGCAGGTCGCCGGTGCGCGTGATGACAGCGACTTCCATTTCCCTCACCGGCGATTCGGCGAAGGCCTTCTCCTCAAAAAAGAATTCAAAGTTTTCCTTCTCATGAAGAAGTTCGTAGGTGGACATGCCGATGACGGTGTCCGCACGATAGCCGAACAGGCGCTCTGCCCCCTTGTTGAAGAGGAGAATCCTGCCGTTTGCATCGAAGCCGGCGAGCGCGATGTCCGTCGCGGCACCCAGCAGCGTACACATGGCGCGCGCGTCCACCTTGGCAAGGGCGGCCACACCGGGCCGCAGCGGAGGTTCCTGATTGGTCATGAGTGAAGCTCCCTCATCCTCCGATGGCCTGCATGGCACGGGGCACCGGCTGCGAAAGAATTTGTTGAAGGTCGTAACGTTCGGCGCGCTGCAGGAAACTGCCGCGAAGGGCCGACGCGAAGGCATCGCGATCCCGCGCCGCAATCAGTGGCGACAGGTCGATCTCCTGCGGCGAAAGCAGGCACGCCTTCAGCGATCCATCGGAGGTGGTGCGCAGCTTGTTGCACGTCAGGCATTTTGTGTCGGACATCTGGCTGATGAAGCCAACGCGAGCCCTGCTTCCGGCGACGCGGAAGGAGGTGGCGGGGCCGTAGCCGTGCGCCGTGTCCGCTTCCAGATGCATGCCGCGGGCGGCCATCAGCGACTTGACTTCATCGACGGACATGAAATGGCGGTGGAAGAATTCCTTCTGGTCGAAGATCGGCATCAGTTCGATGAAGCGGACCTCGATTCCCCTTTCATCGGAGAAGCGGATGAACTGTTCGATCTCGCCGCTGTTCACGTCGCGCAGCAGCACGCAGTTGATCTTCACGCGATCAAACAGGTCGCAGGCGCGGTCGATTCCCTCCATGCAGCGCGCCAACGAGCCACCGCGCGTGAGGGTGCGGAATTTTTCCTCGTCGAAGGAGTCCAGCGAAACGTTCACGCGGCGAAGGCCCGCCTCGCGCAGCGGTTGCGCCAGCTTTCCCAGCAGGATGCCGTTGGTCGTCATGGCAATGTCGCGCAGGCCCGGCAGTGTGCTGATGGATGCGATCCATTCGGTCAGCCCCGGCCGCACCGTGGGTTCGCCGCCGGTAACGCGGATTGCCTCCACGCCGAGATCGCGCACGGCCACATCCGCCACGAAATACAGGTCATCCCAACTCAGCTTGTGGGGATGGGTTTGCGGGCACCCCTTTGCCGGGTTGCAATACTGGCAGGACAGGTTGCAAAGGTCCGTGACGGAAACCCGCAGGTAGCGCAACTGGCGCCCAAATTGATCCCGCACCGTGACGGGTGCGGCGGCAAAGTTGGGCAGGGGGGGTGCGGAAACAGCCATGATCCTTGCAGGGGCAATTTTTACGCCCGCGACTTTCCATGGAACGTCGAATGTGAAAGGCAGGTCAATAGCTGCGCGTCGTGGGGTGGTGGCAAAGATTAAGCGAAGCGGAAGGTGAAATTCGGCCTTGACGTGCGGGGCGACCTTGTTGAGCCTTCCCAGCCCTTTCACGGAGGTTTCAAAGAGACGACATGCCAGTTCCAAGACGACGCCACGGACGTTCCCGCCAAGGGAAGGACCGCTCACAAAAACAGATCAAGGC
>JADZDZ010000144.1 GCA_020850785.1 Candidatus Sumerlaeota bacterium
AAAGCTTCACATGCCCGCGCAGGCCGAGCGGGCACTTGCGGATTCTCTGCGGTTCGGCATCGACGGCTGCGAGAATATTCAGCACCGCCGTGTCCTTCGGGTCCTGAACCAGAGTAAATCCACCATGAAGGCCACGCTGCGAATGGATCACTTCGCGGCGCACCATGGCCTGAAGAATTTTGGACAAATAACCCGAAGGCACCTTCGTTGCCGCAGCAATTTGTGCCGTCGTTTGCGGATCGGGGTGGTGTTGCGCGAGGAACACGGCAGCCCTGAGTGCGTACTCACCGGTCGTTGAGATCACGCTCGGCCCTCCAAAATTTCAAAATTGGACATCTTTATCCTGTTCCAATATTGACAAGTCAAGGGATGTTTGCAATGGTAGCGCACTTATCTTCATCGCCTTCAGCATCCAAACCGCCCACAGGCCAATCCCGGCCAGTTCCAAAAGGCCGCTGACCCCGGCGATGCGGAAGGCAAATGGGTCGATGTCGGTGACCGTTTGAAAGACCACGCGAAGGCAGCAGCCGGAATTCACCAGAAGAAACGGCAGAATGAGCGGGTCGGCGGGGAGCGATTCGGCGCGGCGGGTCCATTCCATGAAGCGACTGCTCATACCCATGATCATCAGGCTGACAAAGCCCACGGTAATGGCATGGCGAATCGCACCGTAGTATGCGTGGGAGAAACCGATCTCCACCGCATGACTGCCCGGCGCAAGGTGCGGAAGGATGAAAAACTGCCAGACAGGAAGCAGCACCAGCATGCCGAGCGAAATCAGCAACCAGATGTGGGCACCGCGAATGAACTTGCTGCTTCGGCTGATTACAGGATGCGAGGAAAGTACGCGCGATTTGGTGATGATCCAAATGCTCGATCCAAGCAGTGCCAGAGACCCCACGCCCCAGATCGACGCCCAGCGGTAGCCCACGAGGCGCATGAGCAGGAAACCGACGATCTCCGCGATGACGGCAGCGACCAGAACGACGGCAACGATCCTGCCGCCTCGCACGGGAAGCATGCGAATGGCGAACCAACGCGGCAGCAGGATTGAACTGATACCCAGCACCATCAACAGGGCGAAGCCGTGAATCTGCACATCGCGCAGCGGAGGCTGAAAATGGGAAATGAGCCAGAGCAACAAACCGCGGTCCGTTGCGAGCGCCGTCAGTTGAAAGTAGGCGGCGGAGAAAATGGCTTGGAAGGCGAAGAAGACAACGGCCGCGCGCAGCATCCAGACCGAACCGGGGTTGATGTGCGGAGTCGATCCGCGCAGGAGCCAGGAAATCTGGATTGAAAAGGTGATGATGGCGGCGATTTCCAAAACACTCCCCAGTTGGGCCAGTCCCAGCAGCGCGGGATGCGCGACCACGAACGGCTGAAGGCCCGAACGAAGAATGATGCCGCCAAGCATCACCACCCACCCAAATTGCGCGGCTTTTTTCCAAGGCAGTTCACGACCCGCAAGCGCGGGAAGCATGCGGTACGCAAACCCCATCACGAAAAGGCCCACCCACCCAAAAATCTGCGCGTGCCCGTGGGCGTTCACCTCCTGAACATCCACGGAGGTGAACGACCCATTGAGAGCCATGCGCAGCAGGATGATCACCCCCCACAACGCGCCCACCGTAAGAACGACACCGATGGCCGAAGCGAAGTACGCACGCTCGACTCCGGACGCGGTGTGCTCGCCAACGCGGGCAGGGCTTGCCACGCGCGGGGTGTTCATTGCGATGGGCGGAGCGGCTAGTGGCACCGTGCGATCTCCCCCCCTCAGGCGGCACCCTGCTCAATGGCAAGGGCGCGCGGGAAGAGGATGCTGTTTTCCTTGTGGATGTGCGTGTGCATGTCCTGCTCCAGCGTTTCGAGCGATGCGTAGAGCACACGCCACGTGTTGCACGCATCCGCCGGCGGCTGGTAGTCATTGCTGAGCTTGCGGAACTGCTCCAGAATCTGGCCCGCGCTGTCGTGCTCGTGTTCCATGCAGCGGATCGGGTTCGCGACCGTCGCGCCGGGGATCGGGGAGCCTGCGGCGCCGGAAGCCTCCAGACGCTTGATCCACGGGAAAAGAATCTGCTCCTCCTTCGTGGCGTGCTCCTCCATCTCGCGACGGAACTCGACGAAAAGCGTGCGGATTTGCACGACTTCGGGCGCATGATCGCCGTGAACCTTGGCGACACGGGCGGTCATCGCGTCCAGGCGGGGAAGCTCGTCCCACAGGTACTTGTGGTGCGTCCCCACGATGTTGTCGGCAAGGTCCGCAAGCGACGCCTTCGACCAGTTGGTTTCATTGCTCGCAGGGGCGGTCGCATCGCACGCCTCAAGCTCCCGCACGACGGTGTCGTAATCCACCTTGCGGCGCTGACAGGCATCAGCGAGCGGGATTTTTCCCGCGCAGCAGTAGTCGATGCGATGCTTCTCGAAGACGCGTGCGCGGGCAGGCGATTCAGCGACAAGCTGACCGACGGTTTTTTCCGTGATAGCGGACATGATTGGCTCCTTGGTGTGTGGTCGAGGGTTGAAGGTTCAATCGCACAGTCATGACGATTCGCGCTTAGCTCCGCGCACGAGCGTGTACGAGGTCGGGCTCGTTGATGGATTTTGAATCCTTGGACTTCTCCGGCGACTTGCCAGCGTGAAGGGGATTCCGTTCCGCCAAAGACCATCCTCCCTTGAGGCCGAATACGAAGAGGATGACCGACGTCATGCCGATGGCGAACACGACGTCACCGGGGACGCGCAGCCAACGGAGTACCTGCATGTGGGGCTGCTGCATGAACTCGGCGGAACGCGCCAGCCACAGCCCGGATTCGATGCTCGCAACAGTCTGGAGCAGGCCGATCGGAAGCAGGCTGATGAGCACCATGAGCGCGAGACCAACGTTGAGCCCCCAGAAGCCGATGTTCAGCCAGGCTGTCCGCCACTCGCGGCCCTGGTCCATCGCCCGAAGGCAGAACAGCATCAGGCCAATGCCCAACATGCCGTAGACGCCAAAGAGGGCGGTGTGGCCGTGAACCGGCGTCGTGTTGAGACCCTGCATGTAGTAGAGAGCGATGGGCGGGTTGATCAGGAAACCGAACAGTCCCGCGCCGACAAGGTTCCAGAAAGCCACGGCAACGAAGAAGTAGATGGGCCAGCGATAGCGCCGCACCCAGGGAGCCGCGTAGGTGAGCTTGTAGTTCTCGTAGGCTTCGAATCCCACCAGCACCAGAGGAACGATTTCCAGAGCGCTGAAGGTTGCACCAAGCGCCAGCACCGCCGTGGGCGTTCCCGAAAAGTACAGGTGATGGAACGTGCCGATCATGCCGCCCGCCAAGAAGATGACGGTGGAGAAAAGCACCGCCGCAGTGGCGTACCGTGTCTTCAAAAGACCCATGCGGGTGAACAGGAAGGCGATCACCACCGTGGCGAACACTTCGAAGAATCCCTCCACCCAAAGGTGAACAACCCACCAGCGCCAGTACTCCGCCATGGCGAGGTGCGTATGGCGTCCCCACATCAATCCCGCTGCGTAGAACAGCGCGATGGCAAGGCTGGAGAGGAAGAAGAGGAAGATCAGGCTGCGATGTTCGCTAGGCTGACGAAGCGCAGGCCACAGCGCGCGACCCATCAGTGCCAGCCAAATGAACAGACCGGCAAACAGGAAAAGCTGCCAGAAGCGGCCCAGATCAACGTACTCATACCCTTGGTGTCCGAACCAGAAGTTGACGTCGAAGCCCAACCGCTGCTGAACGGCGAACCACTGGCCCACCATCGATCCCGCCACGATGATCAGCAGGCAGGAGAACAGCACATTGACGAGGAAACGCTGTCCCTTCGGCTCGTGGCCGCTCACCGCAGGTGCGAGAAAGAGACCAGTGGCAAGCCACGCCGTTGCAATCCACAGCACACCAAGCTGCGTGTGCCACGTGCGCACAACCGCGTAGGGAAGCCAGTCCTGCAGCGGGAATCCGTAGAAGCCGTCCCCCTCCACGCCATAGTGCGCGGCGACCATTCCCATGCCCAGTTGCACAAGAATCATTCCGCACACCACCCAGAAATACTTCAGCGTCGCCCGCATCGACGGCGTAACCTTCCACGAAAGCAGGTTGTCGCTTTGGGTCACGGCCGTCTCGTGCTCGGCTTCGCGCTCCTTGAGCACCGCCATGTACCACGCGAGCCCACCCACTCCGGCGAGCAGGGCCACAAAGCTAAGAATTGACCAGATGACAACGGGGCCGGTCGGCCGATTGTCGATGAGCGGCTCGGCAGGCCAGTTGTTCGTGTAGCTGACCGGAGAACCGGGGCGCTCCGCCGCGCACGACCATGAAGCCCAGAAGAAGAATCCCATCATGGCTTCACGCCGCTCCGCATCGGGAACGGAGTTGGACTTGATGGCGTAGGCCTTTCGCAACTCCGCAAAGGACGCATCATCGGCAAACAAACCGTTGTAGTGCGCCGCAACCTGGTGGATGGCGGCGGCACGAGGCGCGGACACGACGATGTCCCCCGTCTCCGGATTGTAGGTGTTCGTGCGCAGTTCGGACTTCAGGTGCTCGCGCACCGCACTCTGGGCGGGAGCCCCCAGCGCGGCGTAGTCCGACGCGAACTCACGCTGCGCAAAATGGTCGGCAAGAATCAGGGCCTCGCGATGAAGCCAGTCCGCCGACCAGTCCGGCGCCACATAGGCGCCATGCCCCCAAATGCTCCCCACCTGCTGACCGCCCATCGACTGCCAGACATTCTGTCCATCCAGAATCTGCTTCTTGGTGTAGAGAACCTCGCCCCCCTCTGAAACAATGCGCTCAGGAATTGGCGGTGCCTTGCGGTAGATGTCCCAACCATAGTAGCCAAGAACCGCAAGAGACAGGATCAGCACGGCTGCAAGCGCTGACCACAAGAACTTGATGTTCACTGAAATTTCCCCTTTCGGACCCATATATCCTTAATGTGGCGGGTACTTACACATCCCGGTGGCGATGTAGGTAGATGGTTCTTATTGTGGAGGTCAAGGCCCATATATCCAAAAGATGATTTTTTGATACCAAACAAACATTTGGCTTGCCTAACAAGATAAATGGGTATCAAGCTCCACTTATCTTGTTCAAAGGCAGGCTCTCATGCATACTTCCCTCACTCAGTCGGTCCTCCTTGATGATAGTCGGGCGCCGGGACACTGGATTCTGGCCCGCCTTGGCAAGCGTGTCTTGCGTCCCGGTGGCTTGGAGGCGACGTCCCTCCTCCTTCACCAGCTCGCAATCACCGCCAAGGATCGTGTCGTGGAATTCGCGCCGGGGCTGGGCATCACCGCGCGCCGCGTGCTGCACAACCGTCCCGCTTCTTATGTCGGTGTGGAGCGGGAGACGGAGGTCGCCCGCAAGCTGCAGGCGGATTTGGGTTCGGCATCCATCAAGTTTGTGAATGCCTGCGCTCAGGAGAGCGGCCTCGATTCGGGGCACGCCGATGTGGTCCTCGGTGAGGCCATGCTGACAATGCAGCCCGTGGAAACCAAGCGTGCGATCATCGGCGAGGCGGCTCGTCTTCTGCGCTCTGGAGGCCGCTACGGCATTCACGAGATTGCCTTGGTTCCCGACAACATGCCTGCGGAGGTTCGCCAGGAAATCCGTTCCGGCATGAGCAAGGTCATTCACCACGGCATAACGGCGCAGACCGTGAGTGAATGGAAGCAACTCCTTGGAGACGCGGGATTCAGGGACATTCGCATCGAGTTGGTTCCCTTCCGGCTTCTTGAGCCCGCACGCCTGATCTCCGACGAGGGGATTTATGGCGCGATGCGTTTTGCCGTGAACCTTCTGCGCATGCCGAAGGCGCGGGAGCGGGTCTGTGCCATGCGCAGCACCTTCCGCCGCTTCGCACCGCATCTTTCCGCCATCGTTGTCACTGCCACCAAGGGATGACGGCCGCGCCAGGGACTGCGGCCTGATCCCTTCACTTCAACCGAAAATCCGAAGCACCCAATTCACACCAGCGGGGGCATCGCTGTCCCCAAAAATCCACGCAAAAGCCACCGGAGCACACTTAATGAAACGCAAAGGGTTTACACTCATTGAACTTCTGATCGCCGTCGCCATCATCAGCATCCTCGCGGCGATCGCGGTGCCAAACTTTTTGGAGGCCCAGACTCGCGCGAAGATCAGCCGCACAAAGGCCGACCTTCGCAGCATGAGCACCGCCATTGAGGCCTATCGCGTCGACAACAACTTCTATCCCTTGGATGGCGCCGTTCTCCATTCGGGCGTCACCATCTACCCAGCGCAGAACCCCAGCGACGTGGCCAACCGCCATGTCTTTGCAGGGCCAGTTCTGACGACGCCGATCGCGTACCTCACTTCCCAGCCCCATGATCCCTTCGTTTCCCAAACGCTGAAGGAGGAAGAACGGTTCTACTTCTACGCAAACCTCCGGCAGGCCTCCCAGTGGCTGCAAACCAACATGGGCATGGTGCCTCCGCTGATTCAATCGCGCATCAGGGATTGGGGTGAGTGGATGATGCACGCCGCCGGCCCTGATGGTGATCGCACCGACGTTGGGTCGTTGGCGGGCCCGGTGATGCTGGTCGGCGTGTACGACCCCACAACCGGCACGGTTTCAAACGGGGATATTCTGCGCACGCAGACTCGCACAAGCTGGTAGCATGTTGGGGGGCGACTCGGCCCCTTCGAAAGCGAAGGGTGCTGGTTCTGGGCGCGGGCGTTTTGCCCGCGCCTTTTTTCATGCGATCGCGGCGTTCCCTCGCACTGTGCGATTCCTTCAGAAGCCCAGAAATTCGAGGAGGACGACGGCGGCGTTGTGCTCCTCATCCCGCGCACCGTAAACGAGGGTGGCATCCCCCTTCCCGATTTCCTTCCGCAGCAGTGTCACCTGTTCGCCGTTCTTCTTCAACTCGGCACGGTACCGCTTGCTGAACTCCTTCCATTTTTCCGGTTCGTGATTGAACCACTTCCGAAGCTCCGTGCTGGGGGCGATTTCCTTCATCCACAGATCAACGTGCGCCTTCGCCTTCGTCAGGCCCCGCGGCCAGAGCCGATCCACGAGGATGCGTGTTCCGTCCATCTTGTCTGGTTCGTCGTAGACTCGCTTGATTTTGACTCTCATGTTCATCCTGTCCAATCGCGGCGGCGCTCTTCTGCGGATCCGCCGTTCAATTTCGCTGCTGATTGTTCCGGGAAGCGGCAACAGCGCCCTTCGCCATCACAACGGAAGCTCCTCCCACCACTGACCATGAAACACCGCAATGGTTGCAGGTGTCATCAACAATGAACGGCGGCGTCAAACACCCGGCGGCGCTGCAACGAGTCCCGCCCGGATCAATTCTGCCATGCTGTTGAATGACTGGAGTGATTCCGCTTCCTTTTCTTCAAGCGCGACAAGGCGGCAGGGATGGGCGCCGGCCCAACGCCGGAGGGAGCGCTCGCCCGAATCAATTGCCGCGAGAAGTGTCGCATGGGAGGAGGCGGGAAAGAACGAGGGAAACGGGACAATATCGGCCCCGTTGGAGGTAACAAAAAAGGCGGGGAGCGATTCACGCGTTCCGGCCACAAGCTGACTCAGGATGGGAGCGCGAAGCAGCGGCTGGTCGCAACATGCGATCAGGAGGTCGCGGCCCGACAATTCCCTCATCACGTTGCCAATCGCGAACAGCGGTCCTTCGAACGGCTCCCGATCCATGAGGAATGGAAGCCCCAGATTTGACTGTTCTTCCGTGGGCTTCGTTCCGACGGAAAGAAAAATTTCCGAAGCGATCGGGCGCAGCGCGGCGATCACGTGCTGCACCATCGCCCTTCCATCGCACAGCGTCACGAATTCCTTCGGCGCCCCCATGCGGGAGCTGCGCCCACCCGTCAGGACGATCGCGGTGACAGGTCCCATCGTTTCGCCCACAACGTCAGGGCTTCCTCAGGTCCTCTTTCAGTTTTCCGCTTCCCGCCTCGCCGGTGAGGATCAATCCCGCGACAAGCGCGAAGCAAATCAGCGATGCACCAAACATCGGCAATGCCACGAAGCTGTTGCCACCGTGGAAGGCTTCCATGGAGGCGGTCAGCAGCCAATACTGCACAATGCAGATGATGGCGCAGATGCAAATGCGCGCGGTGGTTCCCGCAACGATGCCGGGGCGAAGGTCGAACGCCGGCCTTGCAAGCGGCGAACGCAGCGGCTTTGGCACTGCAGCAGCAGCGGCAGCGGCCTTCCGCTTCTCGCTGGTGCCGCTGAGGACCCACGCCAGAATCAACGAGACCAAGCCGAGGACGACGAAGGAAAGGAAACCTTCCGCGTAGCCGGCCTTTCCGTGGTAGCTGACGAGCGCACCCATCACCGGCGGAATGGCGAATCCGCCGAAGGCACCAAGCCCGCCAACCCATCCCGCCGCGCCGCCGATCGCCTGGGGAATTTCCTGCGCAACAAGCTTGAAGACGGCGGCGTTCGCGACGCCCATCCCAATCGCCATGAGGATGACGCCGAAGTAGGAGACATAGACGTGGCTCGAAAAGGCGACGATGCCGGCTCCCACGATGAGCGACGAAAGCGAGACCATGACGGTGCGCTCGCCACCGAAACGATCCGAGATGGAGCCGCCCGGAATTCGCACGATGGAAGAGAGCAGGCTGTACAACCCCGTCAGCACTCCCGCTTTCACAGTGCTAAAGCCAAAGCTCTCATGCCAGAAGGTGTGGAACCAGGCGGTGAGCGCGATGAAGCCGCCGAAGGTGGTGAAGTAGATCAGCACAAGCGCCCACGTTTTCCAAGTGCGCGCGGAAATCTTCAGGCTCGCGATGCTGCTGCCTGCGGGGAAATTTTCCTGACCGTCGCTCGCCGCCGCGCTCTTCGATTCCTCAACGCTGAGACCCGCAGCCCGATATTGAAAGAACCATGCGTTTTGCCCAATGGCGAAATAGATCCCCGTGCCGAGGAGCAGGATCGCCAGCCAGATCACGTAGGACATCCCAAGGCCGAGTTCCGTCAGCGCGATGGGGAGCACGAAGGAGAAGATGCCCGGCGCAAGGTTCCCCCCACCGCCGAAAATTCCGAGCGCCTTGCCTTGCTGCTTCTTTGGGAACCAGTAGGCAACCTGCCCCACGCCCACGGAGAAGGTGGCGATGCCGCATCCGCAGAGAAGCCCGAAAAAAAGCAGCAACGGATAGTACGACCGGGACAGGCCGTCGGGATACTTGGTCAGCACCAAAACTGTCAGCCCCAGCATTCCCAGCAGCGACAGACCCAGCAGAACCAGAAACGGCTTTCGTCCGCCGTTGTTTTCCACCGATGCCGCGAAGGGAATTCGCAGCAGTGAGCCGGAGAGCGCGGGCATGGCGACCAGTAGCGCCACCATTGATGGAGTCAGGTCCATCAACCCCTTGAAAATTTTCGCCGTCGGGCCGAACAACGCCACCGAGGCGAATCCGAAGAAGAATCCGAGCGTTGCGGCCCAGAGTCCTTGTTGCGACGAGCCTTTTGGTTTCATTTACCCGTTTCCATTGAGGCAATATACACGCAAGAAAGTGAGGTCACGCGAACCTGATTTCATTCAGTCCCGTCGCGATGACGCGGTCGCCGTCGCGCTTGAGGACAACCTGCCGGAGCGGCCTTAGCTCGCGGGGAGGGCCTTGAATGCCCTGGCCGGTCTCGATTTCAAACTTCCCATTATGGCAGTGACACCCGATGTGCTCCCCTTCCTCACCATCTGAACGATGATAGGTTACGGGGCAGGCAAGGTGGGGACATTTCTGAAGGAAGGAAATGTATTCACCATTTTCCCGGCGAATCAGAATCGCCGGCGTTTTTTCATTGGGATAGCGGAAGACCATCCAGGCACCGGGCTTCAGGTCGCCTGCGCCGGTGACCTCCACTTCGGGGAACGGGCCTTCCTCATGCGTGAGGGAACTGACCACCACTGATGCGCTGCCAACCATGAGGCCCGCGCTGACGAGGCCGAGAAATCGAACAAAGTCGCGCCGCGTGATGAAGTCGTCGTATTCCTGCTCGATCGGAAAATCCTCACGCCATTTCGGGGTGGGATATTCTGCCTGGCTCATAGGAACTGCGCCTCCGTTTCCTTCGCTTCCTTAATCAGGTTGAATGGCAGCGGTTCGTTGCTGGCGGGGTCCACAATTCCCTCCAGTTGGAAACGCTCCTTCAGTTTCATGGCGAAGTCGATCGGCCCTTCGACGCCCTTCATCAACTCAGGCCAATCAACCACCATTTCCTCCACGTCGTGGGGAACCATCACCCAGACGCGGGTTTCGACCAATTGCTTCCCGAAGCGCCACTTGTTGATCGGCTTGCTGTGCGGGCGGAACTTCTTGATTTCATCCATCGTGCCATAGAACAGCGCACCCGTTGGGCAGACGGTGGTGCACATCGGTTTCTTTCCCGCGCTGGTGCGATCGAAACACATGTCGCACTTTTGCATCTGCTGCTTCTTCTGGTCCACAATGGGAACGCCGAAGGGGCAGGAGAGTTCGCAGTTCGAGCACGAAATGCAACGCGGCTTGAGGCTGCTGTGGACGATTCCATTTTCATCCTGCTTGATGGCGTCAGCCGGGCACACCATGGCGCAGGTTGGTATCTTGCAATGCATGCAGACCATCGGAACAGTCTGGGGGCCGGTTGCGGGATCAACCTTGTCGACGTGGATCATCGGCGTGCCGCGATGCGTGTGGCATTCGGCGCATCCCGCCACGCACGCCTGACAACCGATGCATCGCTGAAAGTCGATGAAGAACTCCTTGATGGTTGGCACTGTCACGATGCGAGCGCCTCCTGTGTCAGGTTCTTCCAATCAGCCCGCAGCCGATCCGCTTCCTCCTTGGTTGCGGCGCGAACGCGGCAGGCGGCGACCTTGAACTCCGGCATCTTGCTGATGGGGTCGAGGGCGCGAACCGTCAGTTGATTGGCAGCGAGCATTTCCGCCCAGTGGTACGGAACGAAAACCGTGTCGGGGCGAATGCCCTCCGTGATCTGCAGTGGAACGGTGATTTTGCCGCGCCGTGATTCCAGCGTTACGATCTGGCGCGCTTGGAACCCAAGTTTCTCGGCAAGCACGGGATGCATTTCGCAGACGGGGCCGGGCGCCTTTTCCACGAGGAACTTGATGCGACGCGTCTGAGTGCCGCTCAGGTAGTGAAAGACGCTTCTGCCGCTGGTGTAGTAGAGCGGATATTCCTCGTCCGGAACCTCGAAGCTCTGCCGGTACGGCGTCGGATGGAAATGAAACTTGCCGTCGGGATGAAAGCTGCGGCGGTTTTCGAAGAGTCGTGGCGTTCCCGGATGGTCCTCCGTGGGGCACGGCCAAAAGACCCCCATCTCATCCTCGATTCGCTTCCAGGTGATGCCGCCATAGTCCGCCGTGCCGCCGCTGCTGGCGCGGCGCAACTCGTTGAAGATTTCCTCGTTGTCCGCGTAGGAGAAGAGCTTCTCCTTCCCAAGCCTTCGCGCGACCTCCAGAAGAATCCACGTGTCGGTTTTTGCGTTGCCGGGCGGATCGACCGCCGCGCGAATGCGCACGACGCGTCCCTCTGCGGTGGTGGAGGTGCCTTCCTCCTCCTCGTGGAGCGAGCCGGGAAGAACAAGGTCCGCGTAGCGCGCCGTTTCGCTCATGAAGAAATCGATCACGCAGTAAAATTCCATTCCCTGCACGGCTTCGCGAACGTAGTTGGTGTCGGGATGGCTGACCAGCGGGTTGCAGCAGATGTTGATCATCCCGTGAATTTCCTTCGCGTGGATGGCCTCGAACAATTCCACTGCGGTCTTGCCCTTGTGCGGAAGCTCCGCGTCGGTGATTCCCCACACCTTGCAGATGTGCGCGCGATGTTCGGGGTTTTCGATGTCGCGATTTCCCGGCAGTTGGTCGCACTTGTGTCCGTGCTCGCGACCCCCCTGACCGTTGCCCTGCCCCGTGATCGTTCCGTAGCCGCATCCCTCGCGGCCGATGCGGCCCGTTGCAAGAACGATGTTGATCAGGCTGAGGACGTTCTCAACGCCCTTGGTCTGCTGCTCGATGCCGCGTGCGTGCATGAGGAAGCTCGTCTTCGCCTTCCCCCATACGCGGGCAACGTCGCGAATGAGTTGCGGATTCACGCCGCAAATTCTTCCCGCCCACTCCGGCGTGCATTCCTTCACGGAATCGCGAAGCTTCTCCCAATCCGTGCAGTAGTTCGTCACAAAATCATGGTCGATCCAGTCATTGGCGACCAACTCATGCAGCAGGGCCTGGCCGAGCGCGCTGTCCGTCCCGGGACGAATCTGCAGGTGATAGTCCGCAGTGCGCGCGATGGGTGTTACGCGCGGATCGACGACGATCATCTTCGCCCCGTTGTCGCGCGCCTTCCAGATATAGTGCGTCAGCGTCGGGAAGCATTCGCTGACGTTGCTGCCGGAGATGAAAATCACCTCGGCCTTCGGAATGTCAGCCCACGAATTTGCGGCGCGATCAACGCCAAAGGCCTTCTTGTTGCCGCCGCCGGCGGAGACCATGCAGAAGCGCCCGTTGTAATCGAGGTTCGCCGTCTGCAGCGCCAGCCTTGCGAACTTCCCGACAAGGTAGCTCTTTTCGTTGCTCAGCGACACCCCGCTCATCATGGAGAACGCGTTCTTGCCGTGGCGTTCCTGGATCGACTTGATTTTTGAAACCAGTAGATCAAGCGCCTCGTCCCAGCTCGCCTTCCGAAATCCGTTTTCCGTGCGAATCAGCGGATCCGTCAGGCGATCGGGATGGTGCGTCTGCATGTACCGCTTCACCCCCTTGGGACAAAGGCGCCCCTCGTTGAAGGGGAAGTCCTCCCAAGGTTCAAAGCCGATAACCTTCCCATCCTTCACTGCGAGTTGAATTCCGCACTGCATTCCGCAGAAGCAGCAGTGCGTCTTCACCATCTTGTCCGGTTCCGGCTTCGAGAGCCATCCCGTCACGGGAAGGTCCGAAATGTGCGGTCCGTACTTCTGAATGTAGTCCTGCTGGGGAAGAGGAAGACGTGCCATGCTCGATCCTTAGTCAAACTTGCCGTTGCGAATTCTGCTGTGCGCGCGACCGATCAGCATCCTTCGGCCACGCGGGGAGATTTCGTTCCACGCGGGCTGTCCGTCCGCCGTGCTGGAGTAGTCGTAATCAAGCTCCGCAAGCACTTCCTTGAGATCCTCTGTCTGCATTTTCGGAGCGAATCCCTCGCTTGTGACGGGGCACTTTGCGGGGTCCTTTTCCGCATTCGCCGCCCGGTAGTAGGAAATCCCCAGGCTGGCGGGGCGTTGGAAGATGTGGAACAGCTTGCCGAACGGAAGGTAGATCAGCGTTCCGATCACCGTCCACGCGTGCAGTTGCGCAAGGGCTCCGTAAAAGTAGCCGTGGAGGAATTCATAGCTAATC
>JADZDZ010000145.1 GCA_020850785.1 Candidatus Sumerlaeota bacterium
ATCAAACCAAACTATTTCTTCGGGGCGTGGCATTTGTTTCAGGGAGGAAGTGTTAGTGTGCACGGCTGAGCAACCTCCCGGTCGAGGGATTCGTGGGGAAATTGGAATCCGTCGTTTGATAGTAGCGAACGATGCCCTGATAGATTAACTGTGCATAACGATTTTGCCACTCAGGATCGAATAGCATCTTGACTTCCTGCGGATGAGTCATGAAGCCGAGCTCGATGAGGATCGATGGCATGTCATAAACTTCGAGAACGGTGAAGCGGGCACTGTCGAGGCCACGATCGTTGGCCCTGAAGTAGGGATGCGTGTCCATCGACGCGCGCACGGCGCTTGCAACGCGCTTGCTTTCGAGCGCGTGGGATTCCAGAGCGTCGAACATCATGCGATTGAGAATGTTATTCGGAGACCTGGTGGGGCCGGGCTCCTCGTTTTCAATCTTGGCGAGGGCCTTGCCGGCGGCGCTCACACTGCCGGAGCTGTTCCACGTCCAAATTTCAAAGCCCTTGGCTTTCGAGCCGCGGGACGAACTGGGCACCGCGTTGCAGTGAAGCGACACGAAGAGGTCGCCACTCTGCTCCGTGGCAATCTGTGTGCGTTCACGCAAGCCCACGTAGACATCCTTGCGGCGCGTGAGCCGAACCTCAAAGCGCGGGTCGGCAAGCAGCAGTTTCTCCAGCCGTTCGCCAACGCGGATGGTGACGTCCTTCTCGTAAACTTCGCGTCCGTTGATGCGACCAATGCCGCCCTTGTGATGGCCGCCATGGCCGGGATCGATGATGATCCGCCGCCGCCAGACAGTGTCGTTGGAGCCACCCGTCGCCGCACGTTCGCCCACGCCCAAGAACAGGATGGCCATGGCGACTAGCAGGCGAAGGAGGGCGCTGCGGCGATGCATCTGGAACAATTTCCCGCGTGGAATCCGGAGTCTTCGCCCGATTCCCCGGCCTTGTGGGCTACACCGTCAATTTCTTTTCCCGCCCCCTTGCGATCTTGTTTGTGAAGACAACCTTGACGGCCTAATGGCATGGTTGCCATACTCCGGATTCCTCCCAAAACCGGAAATTCCAAAGGCAAAGGTACGCACTCCCCTCTGATGCAGCAAATTCTCTACTGTCATGCAGGCCAGCTCCGCGGGCAGCGCCGCTTGCTCGACAAGGACCTGACGGTCGGGCGGGAGACGTATTGCGACATCATTCTGGACGATCCGAAGGTTTCGCGCCATCACGGGACGTTCCAGCTTCGCGATGGGAAGATCATCTTCGTCGACAATAATTCGACGAACGGGACCATGCTCAATGGCCGGAAGATCACCGAGGCGGAAATCCGCAGCGGCGACATCATCAAGTTTGGATCGTCGGAATTCGGCCTGCTGGAGGAGGCGGATTTCCGCACGATCAATTTTGTGAATTCCGATTCGCAGGTGATGGGCGTGGTGAATGCCGGCTCCGTCCGCGCGGATTCGCTGGCCAACAAGTTCCAGGAAATCTTCGAGTACTACAAAGAGAACCAGCCGCAGGCCAGCGAGGCGGAGCAGTACGAACTGGTGCGGACGCAGCGCATGTTGAATGGGCTGAAGACGCTCTATTCAATCTCCCAAACGATGACGCGGGTGATGTCACTGCCGGAATTGTTCGAACACATCGCCAAAAATATGTTCGAGTTTTTTGCCGCTGCGGAAAATCTGGTGATCCTGCTGGAGGATGAGGAGAAGGAAATGCTGATCCCCCGTTTCGCGACTTCACGCGATCCGGGCCGTGATCCCACGATGAACATCAGCAAGACGGTGCTG
This sequence comes from Candidatus Sumerlaeota bacterium, assembly GCA_020850785.1. Lineage (GTDB taxonomy): Bacteria > Sumerlaeota > Sumerlaeia > SLMS01 > SLMS01 > JADZDZ01. The sequence goes on from JADZDZ010000145.1 coordinate 1,796, forward strand.
GATCGCGCGATCAAGGAGCGCTGCACGCTCACTGCGAGTGACGTGACGGCAGACTCCCGCCTGTCCAACAGCGATTCCATCGTCGATTTTCAGGTAAAATCCGTGATGTGCGCGCCGCTGGTGTCCGGTGTGAACGTCATTGGCGCGCTCTATCTGGACAACCGGCTGTCAAACGTACGGTACGACGCGATGGACGCGGAACTGCTGACGGCCTTTGCAAACCAGACGGCGGTTGCCATCGAGAATTCATTCCTGTGTGACAGTTTGCAACAGCACTATCACCAGACGTTGCAGACGCTGGTGAATGCGATCGAGGCGAAGGACGCCTACACGCTCGGCCACAGCATGCGCGTCGGAAAGTACGCCACGGGAATCGCGCGAATGATGGGGCTTTCGGATTCGCGCGTGGAACGCATCAAGGCCGCCGCGGATATACACGACATCGGAAAGATCGGCCTGAAGGAAGGACTCATCAACAAGCCCGGCCGCCTTACCGACACCGAGTACAACTCCGTGAAGGAGCACGTGGACCTGGGCGAAAAAATCCTGCGGCCAAGCGTGTATCTTCGCGACGTGCTCCCATTCATTCGGGGCCATCACGAACGTTGGGACGGAACAGGCTATCCCGACAGGCTTCGCGGCGAAGAGTGCCCGCTTGAGGGACGAATTCTGGCGATGGCCGATTCCTTCGATGCGATGACGAGTCAGCGTAGTTACAACAAGCCGATTAGTTTTGATGAGGCATTCAATCGCATCAAGAGCGGCGCAGGGACGCAGTTTGACCCACAACTGGTCGAAGTGTTCGAGCGCTACTACCACGAAGTGCTGATTTCAGAACTCGCGCAACGTAGCGAGACCACGTCCCAAAAAACCGTAATGAGCACAACGCTGGAGCAGTAGTGTGCGGGAAAGCCCCGTCGCCAGCGCCGCGTGAGCGCACCCGGCTCCTCCAGCGCGCTGCTGTAACCTGTCTTTTTTCAACCATCTGAATGGCAGTTTCCGCCAAAGAAACCCGACGGGGCCGGTGATTGTCCCGGTTGGCATGGAAACGGCTAACA